>JANYBA010000022.1 GCA_025360985.1 Gammaproteobacteria bacterium
GCCCCGACTCGCCGGCGATCAGCCGCCGCCAGTTGTTGGCGGTGCCGACGCCGAACGGGGTGACCAGACCGATACCGGTAACGACGACCCGTCTCATGCTCGCATCACGAAATGAGGCATGAAAACCATCGCGCAAGGCGAGCGGCGGCCGACCGACACCGCGACGCGGACCATCGCCGCGGCACTCAGCTATGCGCCTCGATGAAGCTCACCGCGTCCTTGACGGTGACGATCTTCTCGGCGGCATCGTCCGGGATCTCGCACCCGAACTCCTCCTCGAAGGCCATGACCAGCTCGACCGTGTCGAGACTGTCGGCCCCGAGATCATCGATGAAGCTTGCGTTCTCGGTGACCTTGGCCTCGTCGACGCCAAGATGCTCCACGACAATCTTCTTCACCCGATCGGCGACGTCACTCATTCGTCAAAACCTCGATTAAGGAATTCTCAGGGAAATCGTTTGCTTCAGGCATGTCACGATCGACCGGTGATGTGGCTGTGGATAGCGGAACCGCGGCACGACCAACCCAAAGGCGCCGTCACATAACATAGTTCATTTAACATTACCAGTAGCCCGCACGCCTCGGAATTTCCGTCCCCGTACCTCGCACGCGGCCTTCACACCATGGCGATGCCGCCGTTGACGTGCAGCGTGTGGCCGGTGACGTAGGCGGCCTCGTCGCTCGCCAGATAGACGACGGCGGCCGCCACCTCCTCGGGCGTGCCGAAGCGCCCCATCGGCACCGCCTGCGCCGCCTTCTCGCGCTGCTCGGCGGTGAGCGCCTCGGTCATCGCCGTGGCGACGAAGCCGGGGGCGACGCAGTTGACGGTGATGCCGCGCGAGGCGATCTCGAGCGCCAGCGCCTTCGACATGCCGATCATCCCGGCCTTGGAGGCGGCATAGTTCGCCTGGCCGGCGTTGCCGGTGACGCCGACCACCGAGGCGATCGAAATGATCCGGCCCTTGCGCGCCTTCATCATCGCGCGCATCACCGCCTTGCTGGCGCGGAATACCGAGGTCAGGTTGGTGTCGATGATCGCCTGCCAGTCTTCTTCCTTCATGCGCATCAGCAGGTTGTCGCGGGTGATGCCGGCGTTGTTGACGAGAACCGAGATCGGCCCGAATTCCTTGGCGATCGCATCGACCAGCGCGTCAATGGCGGCGCCGTCGGCGACATCGAGCACGCGACCGACGCCGCCCCAGGCGGCCATGCGCTCGCCGATCGCGTTCGCGCCGGCTTCGCTGGTCGCGGTGCCGATGACCTTCGCGCCGCGCGCGGCCAGGGTGTCGGCGATTGCCGCGCCGATGCCGCGGCTGGCGCCGGTGACGAGGACGATTTCGCCGCTGAGTTGCTGGTCCATGGGAATCATCCTTGCTTGAGTTCGTTGATGGCCGCGTCGAAGTCGGCGGGCAGTCCGATCGCGCGGGCCTCGAGCGACTTGTCGATGCGCTTGGCGAGGCCGGCCAGCACCTTGCCGGGACCGCATTCGACGATTCGGGTCGAACCGGCGGCGGCGAGCGCCTGCACGCATTCGCTCCAGCGCACCGGCGTGTACAACTGCCGGACCAGGGCGTCGAGGATGGCGATGACGGTTTCGTGGGCTTCGGCGTCGGCGTTCTGGACGACGGGTCGATCGGGCATGCGCCACGACAGATCCGTCATCACTTCACCGAGGCGGTGCGCGGCCTCGCGCATCAAGGGCGTGTGTGAAGGCACGCTGACGGCGAGCTTCACGGTCTTGCGCACGCCGCGGGCGGACAGTTCGGCAAGCGCGCGATCAACGGCGGCGGCGTGGCCACCGATGACGACCTGGCCAGGGGAATTGTAGTTGGCCGGAACGACCACTTCGTCGCCCGAGACCTGTTCGCAGACTTCCGCGACCAGCGCGTCTTCGGCGCCGAGCACGGCGGCCATCGCGCCGGTGCCGGCCGGGACCGCGGCCTGCATCAAGCGTCCGCGTTCACGCACCAGCTTGGCGCCATCGGCGAGCGAAATCGCGCCGGCGGCGACCAGCGCCGCGTACTCGCCCAGGCTATGGCCGGCGAAGCGCACCGGTTGCGCGCCGCCAGCGGCGACCCATGCGCGCCAAGTGGCGACGTTCGCGGCAAGCAGGGCCGGCTGGGTGAATTCGGTCTGGTTGAGTTGTGCTTCCGGGCCCTGCTGCGCCAGCGCCCACAGGTCAACGCCGCAACCAGCCGAAGCCTCGTCGAATGCCCGGCGAACTTCCTGATGCGCGGCCGCCAATTCCGCCAGCATGCCGAGGCTCTGCGATCCCTGGCCGGGAAATACGAATGCAAGTGAATTGTTCATCGCTGTAGAACCTGGAAGAGAAAATCAGTAGCGCAGCAGCGCCGAGCCCCAGGTGAAGCCGCCGCCGAAGGCTTCGAGCAACAGCAGCTGGCCGCGCTGGACCTTGCCCGAACGCACGGCTTCATCGAGTGCCAGCGGCACCGAACCGGACGAGGTATTGCCGTGCTTGTGCACGGTGACGATCACGCGCTCCATCGGCATGTCCAGGCGCTTGGCCGTGGCTTCGATGATGCGCAGGTTGGCCTGGTGCGGGATCAGCCAGTCGATCGCGTGGCGGTCCAGGCCATTGGCAGCGAGCGTTTCCTCGACCACGCTGTCGAGCGCCTTGACCGCGTATTTGAAAACTTCGTTGCCAGTCATGAGCACGCGGACGCCGGCGTTCTTCTCACCGACGTTGAAGCCGGAGGAGACGCCGACCGGGCAATGCAGCAGGTCTTTCTTGCTGCCGTCGGCGTGCAGGTGCGTGGACAGGATGCCGGTCTCGCTGTCGGCCTTGAGCACCACCGCGCCAGCGCCGTCGCCGAACAGCACGCAGGTATTGCGGTCGGTCCAGTCGAGCATGCGGGTCAGCGCTTCGGCGCCGATCACCAGCGCGGTCTTCACTGAGCCCGAGCGGATGAATTTGTCGGCCACCGTGAGCCCGAACAGGAAACCCGAGCAGGCGGCGTTGACGTCGAAAGCGGCGCAGCCGAGCGCGCCCAGGCGGTTCTGCACGAGGCAGGCCGTGGACGGGAAGATGAAATCCGGCGTGGTCGTGCCGACGATGATCAGTTCCAGCTCGGACGCCGTGACACCGGCCGCTTCCATCGCTCGCTGGGCGGCGATCAGGGCCATGTCGCTGGTGGTCTGGCCATCGGCAACGAGGTGGCGTTCGCGGATACCGCTACGGCTGACGATCCACTCGTCGCTGGTGTCTACCAATTTCTCGATGTCGGCATTGGTCAGCACCTTCTCTGGAAGGTAGCTGCCGGTGCCGGCGATGCGGGAAAAAATGGCGGGCGAAGCGGTCACTCTTCGACGTCGGCAGCCGACTTGACGTCAATGACCTTGCGGCCGCGATAGAAGCCATCTTCGGTGACGTGGTGGCGCACGTGCGTCTCGCCGGTGGTGCTGTCGGTCGCCAGCTGCTTGGTCGGCAGGGCGTCGTGGGAACGGCGCATGCCACGGGTGGACGGGGTACGGCGGGATTTCTGGACGGCCATTTCGTTTCTCCAACTACTGCTTCAGTTTCTCTTTCAGCCCCGCGAGCGCGGCGAAAGGATGGGGTTTTTCGTCTTCAGCCACTTCTTCCTCGCCGTTCCAGCCAAGGTCGGGTTCGGTCGAATCCGGGTCTATCGGTACCACCGGCAAAGCCAGGATCAATTCGTCTTCGATCAACTCGACCGGCCGCAACTCGCCCGAGTCGGTCACCAGCAGGGGTTCGACCCCTTCCGGCAAGCCGGCTTCCTGCGCCTCGGACGTGATCAACCCGAGCCGCTGGCGGACGTCGACCGAATGCAGGAAGCGCGCGAGCGTGCGCTGGCACTGCATGGGCAGACGGGCCCGGACGCTGACATCGACGAAAGGCTGGTCGAGGTCGTCGCGACCGAACTCGAGCCCGAACCGGCACTCGCCCTCGGTGTCCACCAGACTGCCGCGGAGCCGTGGGAGCTTGGCGAGGTCGAGCTCGCCCTCGAAGCAGCGGCGGGCCGTGACCATGCGCCAAGCGTCGACCACCGGAGGCAGGGTCGCAGACATAAGCCGGCTATGGTACGGCGAGCCAGCCCACCCTGTCAAACAAAAACCCGTTGTCTGGCGGGGGCTTACCCCTCAATCCCGGGCCTGCCCAATCCGGCAGGAGGGCGCTGTTTGCGGCGTGTCGCCGGCGTGGTGCAGACTGGCCCCGATACAGGGATCCGCCATGTTGTTGCCTCTACTCATCCTGGGCCTCGGGGTTCTGGCCTTCATCGTCGTGCTGGGCTGGCAGCAGTGGCAGCACCATCGCCGCCGCATGGCCCTGGTCCGCTTGCTCGACCTCGCCGACGCCGTCGAAGCCTTGCTCGATCGATCCCAGGAGCGCATGGCGGCCTTGCGTGGCCTGGTCGACCGGGTTCCGCCGGATATTGGCGCGGTCGCGCAGGCCTCGCTCGAGAGCGGGCTGCCGATCCGGGAAGCCAAGCGCGACGTGCTCCAGCACCGCCTTTGGATCCAGAAGCACGGCGCCTCGGCCAGCCTGGGCGAGCTCGGCGACGCCTGCGCCGCCCTGGAACGCGTGCATTCGCGCTTGAGCGGACGACTGAAGGACCTGGAACGCGCCGGCGCCGACCTCGCCGCCGCCACCGACGCCGCCACCGAAGCCGCCCGGCGCGAACCGGCGACCTTGCGTCGCCCGCCGGGCTCCTGAGTGCTGGTCCTCGCCTCGACTTCGCCTTACCGGCGCTCCCTGCTCGCCCGCTTGGGCCTGCCGTTCGAAGTCGAACGTCCCGACGTCGATGAAACCCCGCAAACGGGCGAGGCCGCTGCGGCGCTGGCCGAGCGCCTGGCCGAGGCCAAGTCCCGCAACGTCTGCGCGCGCCGCCCGAACGATTGGATCATCGGTTCCGACCAGGTCGCCGAACTCGACGGCATGATTTTCGGAAAACCCGGCGGATTCGCCGCCGCGGTCGAACAACTCTCGGCCAGTTCCGGCCGCGTGGTGAATTTCCATACCGCGGTCTGCCTGCGCCACGAGGCGAGCTTCCGCTGCCTGCGCATGACCGACCTGACGCGCGTGCATTTCCGCTCGCTGGGCGGCGCCGAGATCGAGCGCTACCTGCACGCCGAGAAACCCTGGGATTGCGCCGGCAGCTTCAAATCGGAAGGACTCGGCATCGCGCTCTTCCACGCCATCGAGACCCGCGACCCGACCGCCCTGGTCGGACTGCCGCTGATCGCGCTGGCGCAAGCCCTGCGCGAAGCGGGCTGCAACCTGCCCTGACCTCAGCGCGGCGCGATCAAGATCCTCTGTTCCGGCCAATCCTCGACGCTGCCGTCGGCGCCATGCAGGCGCAGCCCGAGCCAGTGCCGGCCCGACGCAAGATGATCGCCGGCCAGCATCAGGCGAAATCCGACACGCGGCTGGTTCGGATCGGTGGAGATGCGCCAGTAACCGGCGACGTTGGCCATGGCCGCGCCGTAATCGGCATCGCCCACCGAGGCGCCATCGATCAGTATTTCGACGCGCGAGATGCCAGCGCCGTCCTTGAAGGCCCAGCCGGCGATGGTGATGACAGCGCCGACTTTCGCTTCCGGCAAGGGCGTGTCGATCCAGGCCAGCGCCGGCGCGACGCAGTTCGGTGAAATTTTTCGGGAATCAAAGCGATACAGGAGGTAGCGCTTGCGGCCGTGGTCCACCAGCAGGACCTCGGGCGGCGGCAACCGGCCCAGGACATCGCAAAGGCGATGGTAGGACTGCAGGCGCAGCTTCATTGCCGTCGCAGAGTCCTCCACCAGCAACCAGGTGTCGCCGGCCGGCAGTGCCTCGCGCCGATCCAGCTGCAATCCCCAGGCCTGGATTTGCCGCGCCCGTCCGTGCTCGTGGTTGCGCGGGTCGTCGAGAACGCGGACATCTTTTCGATCGAGGTAGAACGCGAGCTTCGCCGCCGATTCGAAGTCGCCGGCGATGATCGTCGCGGTCGGATCGGGATGCTTGCCCTGCAGCCATGCGGCCACTTCGTCGGTGCCAGCGAAAGGGACCGGATACAACCGCGATTCCGACAGCGCTCGTCGTTGCGGCGCGTTGCCGGCCGCGAACAGCCACGCCAGTCCCACCGTCATTGCCAACGCCGCGGTCGCCCAGAGCGCGATCTGCGCCGAACGTCGCCACCCGGCCAGCAACATCGGCGCGGCGATCACCAGCACCAGCCAGCCGGCCAGCGGCCAATGGAAACTCACGCGCTCGCTGTCGGCGAAAAAGCCCAGCACGAAGTAGCCCGGCACGGCCACGATCGAAATCCCGAGGATGAGCGGCCAGGGAGATCCCGGCTCGTCGCGCTGCTGCCAGGCCGCACGCAAGGTCGCGAGCAGGAGCAGGAACAGCAGCGGCCCGACCAGCAGGAACTGGATCGGCAACCAGGCCAGGCCATCGGCGTGGAAGCTCCAGGGATTCCTGTCAAGCAACTGGAAGCGCCAGCCGGCGCCGCCGTGCTCGAGGTTCCACCGCCACAACGGCCACCAGGCCAGCACCCCGACCAGCACGACCAGCCAGATGCGGACGTCGCGCAGCAGGGCCCGCGCCGGTCCATCCATCAGCACGCCGGCCAGCCCGGCAACCAGCACCGCGGCAAAACGATAGTGGCTGAACGCGCCCATCACCAGGGCCAGAGCCAGTTGCAGCAAGGCCAGCGCGCCCACCCGTTCGCGCAACCGCGCGATGGCGTCGACGCAGAGCAGCGTGGCGACCACCAGCGGCACGTCCGGCAAGGCGAGTATCCCGAGCAGGCCAGAAAGCGGCATGGCCAGCGCCAACAATCCGGCCTGTTCGCCGGCGCGATCGCCGAACCAGCGCCGGGCGATGCCGCGCACCAGCCAGGGCAGCCATGCGCCGAGCAGGAGGAAGGGCGCCCGCGTCGCCCAAGGCTCCATCCCCGCGACGGCCGAGCCCAGCCGCGCCAAGGCCGCGGTCAGTCCCGGGACATCGGAATAAGCCCAGCCCATGTGCCGGCCTTCCCAGGCGTAGAAGGCCTCGTCGACGAACAGGGGCAAGCGCACGGCCAGGAGGATCTTGAACGATTGCAGCAAGGCCCAGACAAGGACGAAGATCACGCGCAGTCGACGTGGTTTCATGCCAGCATCTGCATTGATCGCCATTCCCCCCGCCACCCGGATGCTCCATGTCAGCGCAGGCTGCCAACCCGCTCATCGTAACTGACCGCGCCCGGCAGTCCCTTGCCGACGCCATCGCCCAGGTCAACGGCCTGGTGCTCGGCAAGCCGCGCGAAATCGGCCTGGCCTTCGCGACCCTGCTCGCCGGCGGGCATCTGCTGGTCGAGGACTTGCCGGGACTCGGCAAGACGACGCTGGCGCGGTCGATGGCCGCGACGCTCGGCCTGGACTTCCAGCGCATGCAGTTCACCTCCGACCTGTTGCCGTCGGACATCCTCGGCGTGTCGATCTTCGATCCGGCCGCGCGCGAATTCCGTTTCCACCCCGGGCCGATCTTCGCCCAGCTCCTGCTCGCCGACGAAATCAACCGGGCGCCGCCGCGCACGCAGAGCGCGCTGCTGGAAGCGATGGCCGAATGGCAGGTCACCGTCGACGGCGTCTGCCACCACTTGCCGCAACCGTTCTTCGTGATCGCCACGCAAAACCCGGTCGACCTTGCCGGTACTTTCCCATTGCCGGATTCGCAACTGGATCGCTTCCTGATGCGGGTGAAACTCGGCTATCCCGACGCCGAGGCCGAGCGCGCGATGCTCGCCGGCAGCGATCGCCGGGAATTGGTCGCCAAGGCCATGCCCCGCTTGTCGCAAACCGAAGTCATGGCGCTGCGCGAATCGGCGACGCGGATCCATGCCAGCCCGACCCTGGTGGCCTACGTCCAGGCGCTGCTGGCGGCCAGTCGCCGCCATCGCGGCGTGCGCGTGGGTTTGTCGCCGCGCGCCGGCCTGGCCTTGCTGCAGGGCGCGCGCGCCCACGCCCTCATCGCCAGGCGCGAACACGCGCGGCCAGAAGACGTGCAAGCCCTGTTCGGCGAAGTCGCCGCCCATCGGCTGGTGCCCGAGGCCGAGGCCGAGAGCCGCGATGTCCTCGCCGCTTCGATCCTGAAATCCGTCGCCGTCGACTGAAATGGCGGCAGCGCGCGACGTCGTCGAACGCTTCGGCGACCGCATGGCGGCGCTGGCGCTGATCCGGCCGCGCAAACCCGAACCGACGCCGGTCCGCATCACCCGCAACCGCATCTACGTGCTGCCGACCGCGTTCGGGCTGTTCATCGCCGTGATGCTGTTCGCCATGCTGATCGGCGGGTTGAACTACAACAACAATCCGGCGCTGCTGCTGGTGTTCCTGCTCGCCGGGATTGCCAACAACAGCCTGGTCCAGGCGCACCTGGCGCTGTCGGGCCTGCGCCTGAAATCAGTGCACGCCGAGCCGGTGCACGCCGGCCAGGTGCTGCAATTGCGCATGGGATTCGACGCCGAGGGCCGCCGCGATCGCAGCGGCATGGAGTTGTTGTGCGATGGCGCCAGCGCGCACTTCGACCTTCCGGCCGGCAGCGAGGCCGAGGCGGTGCTGGAAATGCCGACCGTTCGCCGCGGCTGGCTGGTGCCCGGGCGCCTGCGCTTGAGCACCTTGCGACCGCACGGCCTGGCGCGAGCCTGGAGCTGGTTGCGGCCGCAAGGACAGTGGCTGGTCTATCCGGCGCCGGAAGGCAACGCGCCGCCGCTGCCGGAATCGCTCGGCGACGGCCAGTCATCGCATGTCCGCAACCAGGGCGAACAACCGCACCACCTGCGCGACTATCGCCCGGGCGATCCGCTGCGCCAGATCGCCTGGAAATCGTCGGCGCGCGCCGATCGCCTGCTGTCGCGCGAATACGAATCGGCGGTGGCGCCGGAAATTTTCCTGGACTGGAGCGCGCTCACCGCCCTGCCCTACGAGGCGCGCATCCGCCGACTGACGCGCTGGGTGATCGAGGCCGAGCGCAATGGTTGCCGTTACGCCTTGCGCTTGCCGAACGAGAACCTGCCGCCGGGCCGCGGCGCCGAACACCGGCACGCCTGCTTGCGCGCTCTCGCCCTGTTGCCCGATGCCTCCTGAGCCCCTGCCCCGCCACGGCCGCACCGCCTGCCTGCTGGCGGCGGCGGCCTGCGCGCTGCCGCTGCTGATCCAGGTCCCGGGTTGGCTGGCGCTGACGCTCGTGGTCTGCGGGGTCATGGGCGGCCTGTCGCAGCGGACCTGGCCGGCCCTGCTGCGCGTGCCCTTGACGCTGATGATCGTTGGTCTCGTGGCGACCTCTTACGGATTCGGCGTTGGTCGCGACTCCGCCAGCGCCGGACTGCTGGCCATGCTGATGCTCAAGCCGATCGAAACGCATTCCCTGCGCGACGCCCGCAGCCTGATCGGTTTTTCGATGTTCGCGCCTTTCGCCGCCTTCCTGCAGGACCAGGGGCCACTGACACTGATGCTGGCGCTGCCGGCCGTCTGGCTGTCGGTCGCCGCATGGTCGTCCCTGCTGCCCGGCCAGGAATCGGCGCCGCGCTGGAGCGGTGTGCGCATGGCGGCGACCGCCATGTTGATCGCGATGCCGGTAGCCATGGCCGGCTTCTGGTTGTTCCCGCGCCTGGCCTCGCCGATGTGGGGCTTGCCGGAAAAGACCCTGGCGAAGATGGGGCTGGGCGACCGCATGACGCCGAACGAATGGCTGGACATCCTGGTCGACGACCGCGCCGCGATGCGCGCGCGCTTCTTCGGCAAGACGCCGCCGCGCACGCAGATGTACTGGCGCGGGCTGGTGCTGGCGCGCTACGACGGCGAGGCCTGGAATCGCGACGACTTCGCCGACCAGGGGCCGGCGCCGACGCTCACGGCGAGCGCCGCCGCGATCGACTACGAGGTGATGCTCGAACCGACCGAACGCCATGACCTGCTCGTGCTCGACTTGCCGCTGGAAGCGCCGGCCGAATCGCGATTGAACGGCGCCCTGACCGCGGTCAGCAACGACCCGATCAACAACCTGGTGCGCTACCGCGGCCGATCGGTGCCGCAAGCGCGCTTCACAGAAAGCCTGCCCGAGTGGCAGCGCCGCGCCTACCTGCAATTGCCCGGCGACCGCGACCCGCGCACGCGCGCGCTGGCCCGCCAGTGGCACCAGGAAACGCCCGATCCGCTGGCGCTCACCGACCGCTTTTTGCAGATGCTGCACAAGGATTTCAAATACACGATCTCGGCGCCGCCGGTAGGGCGCGATGCCACCGACGACTTCCTGTTCAACACCCGGCTCGGTTTCTGCCAGCATTTCAGCTCGGCTTACGCGGTGTTCATGCGCGCGGCCGGCGTGCCGACCCGGGTCGTCACCGGCTTTGTCGGCGGCCACTACAACAAGATCGGCGACTACTGGCTGTTGTACCGCAAGGATGCCCACGCCTGGACCGAGATCTGGATCGACGGCCGCGGCTGGCTGCGCGTGGATCCGACCGCGGCGATCGCGCCGGAGAACATCCTCGACACCGTCGACGACCTGCCGCGGTTCCAGCCCGGCATCGCCGGCCTCGCCGGGCAGATGTTGCAACCGATCATCGACACCACCGACTTCCTGCGCCGGCAATGGAAC
>JANYBA010000027.1 GCA_025360985.1 Gammaproteobacteria bacterium
CGCGCGTCATGCGCGCCGTCATGGTGCCGCGCAGGTTCGGCGGCGGCAGGGTCGAGTAGCTGGCGCGCCCGCCGAACAGCAGGCGGTGGTCGGAGCTCAGGCGGAAATAATCCAGCGCCCAGTTGACGTCGGCGACCGCCATGCCATTGCCGATCAGGGCCTTGGCGCGCGCTTCGCCCAGTGGCTCGGTGGCGCCGATGTAGGTGCCGACCGGCATGATCCGGGAATCGAGCTCGGGCGCGATGCCGTGCACGTAGGCGTTGCCGGCGAGCACGGCGAAATCGCAGTGCAGCTCGCCCATCGCGGTCTGGAATACCGGGCGGTTGCCGCGGCGCAGGACCGTGACCTTCGAGTTCTCGTAGATCCGCACGCCGCGCGAGATGGCGGCGCGGGCCACGCCGAGCGTGTAATTGAGCGGATGCAGGTGACCGCTGGCGGGATCGTACAAAGCGCCGAGGTAGCGGTCGCTGGCGAGCTGTTCGCGAAGCTTCTCGCGCTCCCACCACTCCAGCGGATAGCCGTAGTTGTCGGCCATGTCGCGCTGCAGGGCCTTGAGTTCTTCGACCTGGCGCGGCTTGATCGGCACGTGCGCGTGGCCGTCCTTCCAGTCGCAGTCGATGTTGAAAGCGGCGCGACGTTCGTGGATCAGGCGCATGCCTTCGCGCGACCACTCGAACATCCGGCGGGCATCATCGAGCCCGATCAGGTCGGCGATCCTGGACTGGTCGCAACTGAATCCGAAGATGGCCTGGCCGCCGTTGCGACCGGATGCGCCCCAGCCGACCCTTTCCGCTTCGAGCACGACGACCTTGTAGCCGGCCTCGGCCAGTTCCAATGCCGCCGACAGTCCGGTCAGGCCCGCGCCGAGCACGCAGACGTCGGCCCGCTCGGCGCCGACCAGACGCGGCAGATCGGGCGCGACATGCGCCGTCTTCGCATACCAGGTCAGTGCGTTGGTGGTGCTCATGGTTCGCTCACGAGCCCAAGCTTACACCTGCCGCAGGTACCACTCGATCTCGAGCGTGGTGACTTCGGCGTAGAAACTGCGCATCTCTTTCAGTTTCTGCTGGCCGAAGATGTGCTGGAATTCCGGGCCGAAGGCCTGGGCGATGAAGCCGCTGGCGAGGAAGTCGTTGATGGTGTCGCGCCAGAACAGTTGCCGCATCTCGGTTTGTTCGTAGGCATTGCCGACGATCGGCGGGCCCGGGTCGCCCTTGGTTTCCAGGCCATGCAGGATGCCGGCGAGCACCGCGGCCGTGACCAGGTAGGGATTGGCGTCGGCGCCGGCGATGCGGTGCTCGATGCGGGTATTGGCCGGGTCGCTGTGCGGGATGCGCATGGCGACCGTGCGGTTGTTGAAGCCCCAGCAGTCGTTGAGCGGCACGAAGGCGTTGAGCACGAAGCGCCGGTAGCTGTTGGCGTGCGGCGCGAACATCAGCATGCAGTCCTTCGACACCTGCTGCAGGCCGTAGACGCCATGGCGCAGCGCGTCGCTCGGCGCCGAAGGTTCGCAGGCGAAGATGTTGTTTCCGGCCTTGTCGAGCACGCTGACGTGGATGTGCGTGCCGCTGCCGGCCTGGTCGCCGAAGGGCTTGGCCATGAAGCTGGCCATCAGCCCCTCGTTGGCGGCGACCGCCTTGACCGCGCGCTTGAGCAGGATGGCATCGTCGCAGGCGACCAGGGCGTCGCTGCGATGCTTGAGGTTGATCTCGAACTGGCCCGGCGCGTATTCGGCGACGGCGGTGTCGGCCGGGATGTGCTGGGCGCGGCAGGCATCGGTGACGGCGTCGGTGAAGCCCTGGTAATCGTTCAGGTCTTCCATGTAATAGACCTGCGTGGTCTTGTTGCGCTCGCCGGTGGTCGGATTGATCGACGTCTGCGGCCGGCCGTGCCCGTCGAGTTGCGGATCGAGCAGGTAGAACTCCAGTTCGACCGCGACCACGGGGTTCAAGCCGAGGGCGTGGTAGCGCTCGATCACCCGCTTGAGCACTTCGCGCGGATTGGCGGCAAACATGCGGCCGTGGCCGTCCTCCATGGCCAGCAGCAGCTGCGCCATCGGCCGGTCCTGCCAGGGAATGACCTTGAGGGTGCCGGGCACGGGTCGGCATATCCGGTCCTCGTCGCCGATGTCGTAGCCCAGGCCGGTCTCTTCGACCGTATTGCCGGTGATGTCGGTGGCGATCAGGGACATCGGCAGGCAGACGCCGTTCTGGTAGACCTTCTCCAGTGCGTCGCGGGTGATGCGCTTGCCGCGGAGCAGGCCATTCATGTCCGGGAGGAGCAGGTCGACGGTTTCGCAATCCGGGATCGCGGCGAGCTCGGTGGCGTCTTCCGCGGGGAGGGTGCTGGCGTCCATGGGATTCATCCGTTGTGGCTGGCGGGAGTCTACCAGATCGTTCCAACTGTAAAGAATCTTCATCACCCGTGGCGGGCCAGCGAGGGCCGGCGAGGGCAAGATGCCGGAAAATGGCCGAATTGGTGCGTTGCGGTAAAGAATGCCGTCGTGCGATGGCTGTGCGCCGCGTTGATAAAATCACACGGCCGGGGTAACGTGGGTCATCCCCTCGCATGAGTTCCACATGCCGCCAGTACCGCTCGTCGGACTCCCGTCTGACCGCAAACAGATCGGGCGCCACCCGTTCCAGGCGGTGGGCGAGAAATACATTCGCGGCGTGGCCGACGGCGCCGGTTGCCTGCCGGTCCTGCTGCCCTCGATGAGCCCGCCGCTGGACCTGCGCGACCTGTTGTCGCGGCTCGACGGCCTGCTGCTGACCGGGTCGCTGAGCAACATCGAGCCGCACCACTACGGCGACGAGTCCACCTATCCCGGCAACCTGCACGATCCCTCGCGCGACGCGACGACTTTGCCCTTGGTGCCGCTGGCGATCGAAATGAAGGTGCCGGTGCTCGCCGTTTGCCGCGGCTTCCAGGAAGTGAACGTCGCGCTCGGCGGCAGCCTCTACCAGAAGGTGCACGAGGTCGAAGGATTCGACGACCATCGCGAAGACCTCGAGGACGAACTCGACGTGCAGTACGCGCCGATCCACCCCGTGCGACTGGCGCCGAACGGTTTGCTGGCGAAGATCGCCGACGCCGACGAGGTGATGGTCAATTCCCTGCACGGCCAGGGCCTGCGAACGCCCGGCCGCAACCTTGTGGTGGAAGCCACGGCGCCCGACGGGCTGGTCGAGGCCGTGCGCCTGGATTCGTCCGACAGCTTCCTGCTCGCCGTCCAGTGGCATCCGGAATGGAAGGTCCGCGACAATCCGTTCTACCTCGGCATATTCCAGGCCTTCGCCGCCGCCTGCCACGAACGCGCCGCACTGCGAGCCTGAGCCATGGCCAAGAAACCCGCCAACAAGAAACAGGCCGCCGGCCAAGCCGCTGGCAAGCCCGCGGAACCAGAGCACATCGACAGCACGCTCAAGCGTTGGCTCAAGGACAACCGCATCACCGAGGTCGAGTGCCTGGTGCCGGATTTCACCGGCAACGCCCGCGGCAAGATCGTGCCGGCGACCAAGTTCTCGCACGACTACGGCACGCGCCTGCCGGAAGGCATCCTGGTGGCGACGGTCACCGGCGACTATCCGGACAACTACGACGAACTGGTCTCGGCTTCCGATTCCGACATGTACCTGCGTCCGGATCCCGACACCGTGCGCATGGTGCCCTGGGCGACCGACCCGACCGCGCAAATCATCCACGACTGCTACACGCGCGACGGCCGCTCGCACGAGCTGGCGCCGCGCAGCGTGCTCAAGCGGGTGCTGGCGCTCTACGACGCCATGGGCCTGAAGCCGATCGTGGCGCCGGAGCTGGAATTTTTCCTGGTCCAGAAAAACACCGACCCGGATTTCCCCCTGCAGCCGCCGGCCGGGCGCAACGGCCGCCCGGAAACGGCGCGGCAGAGCTATTCGATCGACGCGGTCAACGAGTTCGATCCGATCCTGGACATGATGTACGACTACTGCGAGGCGATGGAGCTCGACGTCGACACCCTGATCCACGAATCCGGCGCGGCGCAACTGGAGGTGAATTTCCAGCATGCCGACCCGATGTCGCGCGCCGACCAGGTGTTCCTGTTCAAGCGCACCATGCGCGAGGCCGCGCTGCGCCACGGCATCTACGCGACTTTCCTGGCCAAGCCGATGTCGAACGAGCCGGGCAGCTCGATGCACATCCACCAGAGCATGGTCGACGGCAAGTCCGGCAAGAATCTGTTCGCTGGCAGCAAGCCGGGCAAGCACAGCGATCTGTTCATGCATTACCTCGGCGGCCTGCAGAAGTACGTGCCGAAGGCGATGCCGTTCTTCGCACCGAACGTCAATTCCTACCGGCGCCTGGCGCTGGGCGAGGTCGCGCCGATCAACGTGCAATGGGGCTACGACAACCGCACCTGCGGCCTGCGCGTGCCGATGGACACGCCGGAAAACACCCGCGTCGAAAGCCGGTTCGCCGGTTCCGATGCCAATCCCTACCTGGCGATGGCCGCGACCCTGCTGTGCGGCTACCTCGGCATCAAGGAAAAGCTCAAGCCGACCGAGCCGCTGTCCGGCAGCGCCCAGGACAAGGGCTTCGAATTGCCGCGCTCGCTCGAGGAGGCGCTGGCGCTGCTGCGCGACTGCGCGCCGCTGCAGGCCGCGCTCGGGCCGCGCTTCGTCAAGGCCTACATCTCGGTGAAGCAGAAGGAATACGAAACTTTCTTCCGCGTCATCAGTTCCTGGGAACGCGAATTCCTGCTTTTGAACGTGTAACGCCTGAACGTCTGATCCTCTCCGCCGGAGCTGTTAATGGACCACCTCGACACCCGCCAGCTGCAGCAGCTCGACGCCGACCACCACCTGCACCCGTTCAACGACAACGCCGCGCTGGCGAAAAAAGGCACGCGCATCCTGACCCGCGGCGAAGGCTGCTACGTCTGGGATGCCGACGGCAATAAACTGCTCGATGCCTTCGCCGGCCTGTGGTGCGTGAACGTTGGCTACGGCCGCAAGGAGCTGGGCCGGGTGGCGGCGAAGCAGATGGACCAGCTCGCCTACTACAACAGCTTTTTCAGCTGCACCACCGAGCCGACCATCATGCTGTCGGCCAAGCTGGCCGAGCTGACCCCGTACGACCTCAACCACGTCTTCTATTCGAACTCCGGTTCCGAGGCCAACGACACCATCCTGCGCATGGTCCGGCATTTCTGGGCGGTGCAGGACCAGCCGGGCAAGAGCATCTTCATCGGCCGCAACAATGGTTACCACGGTTCGACCGTCGCCGGCGCCAGCCTCGGCGGCATGAAGGGCATGCACAAGCAGGGCGGCCTGCCGATCCCGGACATCGTCCACATCGATCCGCCGTTCTGGTTCGCCGACGGCGGCGACATGGGCGAGGAAGAATACGGCCGGGTTTGCGCCAAGCGGCTTGAAGACAAGATCCTCGAATTGGGTCCGGACCGTGTTGCCGCCTTTATCGGCGAGCCGATCATGGGTGCGATCGGCGTCTGGATCCCGCCGGCGAACTACTGGCGGGAAATCGAGAAAATTTGCCGCAAGTACGACGTGCTGCTGGTCGCCGACGAAGTGATCTGCGGTTTCGGCCGCACCGGCGAGTGGTTCGCGAGCCAGTACTACGATTTCCGGCCGGACATCATGACCCTGGCCAAGGGCATCACGTCCGGATACATCCCGCTCGGCGCGGTGATGTTCAACGATCGCGTCGCCAAGGTGCTGGCCGAGCAGGGCGGGGAACTCGCCCACGGCTACACCTACTCGGGCCACCCGGTCTGCGCGGCGGTGGCGCTGGAGAACATCCGCATCCTGCAGGACGAGAAAATCGTCGAAACCTGCAAGAACGACACCGGCCCCTACCTGGCCAGCCGCTGGGCCGAATTGGGCGCACATCCGCTGGTCGGCCAAGCCAGGATCGCCGGCATGGTCGGCGCGCTGGAACTGGTGCCGAACAAGCCGGAGCGCCGCTATTTTGACGATCGCGGCAAGGTTGGCGTGCTCTGCCGCGACATCGCACTGAGGAATGGCCTGATCCTGCGCGCGACCTACGATTCGATGCTGCTGTCGCCGCCCCTGGTGATCAGCCGGGCGCAGGTCGACGAGCTGTTCGAAAAAGCCTGGAAGAGCCTGAACGAGACCGCCCGCGAGCTCGGGATGGGGTCGGTCGGGAGTTGATTTCAATGCCGGGCCGGCTGTGTATGATGGCCCGGAACCGCCAAAGCGTTCACTACCGGAGGCTAGTCATGAAACTTCGCACCATCGGTCTTTCCATCGCCGCAGTGATACTCGCGGCGGCCTGCGGCAAGACGCCGGCACCGGCTTCGGAAACGGCGGGCGCAACGCCGGCGGCGCCGGCCGCCGAGGAGAAAGTCCTCAACATCTACAACTGGTCGGACTACATCGGCGAAGACACCATCAAGAACTTCGAGAAGGAGACCGGCATCAAGGTCACCTACGACGTTTTTGACTCCAATGAAATCCTCGAGGCCAAGCTGGTCTCGGGCAACACGGGTTACGACCTGGTCGTGCCCTCGATCCAATACCTCGCCCGGCAGGTGCAGGCCGGCGTGTTCCAGCCGCTCGACAAGTCCAAGCTGCCGAACTGGAAGAACCTCGATCCCGAGATCATGGCGCGTATCGCCAAGCTCGACGCCGACAACACCTACGCGATCAACTGGCAGTGGGGTACCACCGGCATCGGCTACAACGTCGCCAAGGTCAAGGCCGCGCTCGGGCCGAACGCCCCGGTCGACAGCTGGGACCTGATCTTCAAGCCGGAAAACATTTCCAAGCTCAAGAGCTGCGGCGTCGCCGTCCTCGACACCCCGCAGGAAATCCTGACCGCCGCGCTCAAGTACCTCGGCGAGGATCCCAACAGCTTCGACGAAGCCACGATCCGCAAGGGCGAGGCCCTGCTGACCAAGATCCGTCCCTATATCACCGAGTTCAACTCCTCCGAATACATCAACGAATTGGCCAATGGCGACATCTGCGTCGCCGTGGGCTGGTCGGGCGACGTGTTCCAGGCCCAGAGCCGGGCCCAGGAAGCCAAGAACGGCATCGACATCCAGTACAACATCCCGAAGGAAGGCGCGGCGATGTGGTTCGACATGATGGCGATCCCCAAGGACGCCAAGCATCCGAACAACGCGCACCTGTTCCTGAACTACGTCATGCGTCCGGAAGTGATGGCGGGGATCAGCAACTACGTCCGCTACGCCAATGCCAACAAGGCCGCCACGCCCTTGCTGGACAAGGACATCGTCGAGAACCCGAACATCACGCCGCCGCCGGAAATGATGGCCAAGCTGTTCACCTTCGCGGTTGTGCCGCCGGACGTGGATCGCCTGTACACGCGCATCTGGACCAAGCTCAAGACCGGCAAGTAAGCACTCCCGGGGCGGGTTTGAAACCGCCCCGGCGTTTCTGTCCCCACGGAAATCGACATGACGCAGCCAAGCAGTCCGGCCCCGGTGGCAGCGGTTCGCAACACCGGGAAAATCGACAAACCGCTCGGCGAAGATTACGTTCGCATCGAAAATGTCAGGAAGGAGTTCGACGGATTCCCGGCGGTGGCCGATGTCAGCCTGACCGTTCGCAAGGGCGAGATCTACGCGTTGCTTGGCGCCTCCGGTTGCGGCAAGTCCACCTTGTTGCGCATGCTCGCCGGCTTCGAAAAACCGACCACAGGCAAGATTGTCCTGGACGGCCAGGTGATGAACGACATTCCGCCTTATGACCAGGCGGTCAACATGATGTTCCAGTCCTACGCGCTGTTCCCGCATATGACGGTGGAGCAAAACGTGGCGTTCGGGCCGAAGCAGAAAAAGATGCCCAAGGCGGAAATCGGCCGGCGCGTTGAGGAGATGCTGGCCTTGGTGCAGATGACCAAGTACGCCAAGCGCAAGCCGCACCAGCTTTCCGGCGGACAACAGCAGCGGGTCGCGCTGGCCCGGGCGGTCGCGACCAGCCCGAAACTGCTGCTGCTGGACGAACCGATGGCGGCGCTCGACAAGAAGCTGCGCTCGCACATGCAACTCGAGCTGGTCAATATCGTGGAGCGGCTCAACGTCACCTGCATCATGGTGACGCATGACCAGGAAGAGGCGATGACCATGGCCCACCGCATCGCCATCATGGATGCCGGTCGGATCGTCCAGGTGGGCACACCGGACGAAATCTACGAATCGCCGACTAGTCGGTTCGCTGCCGAATTCATCGGCTCGGTCAACATGTTCGAAGGCAAGGTCGAAGACGACCACGCCGAATACGTGACCGTGCGTTCGCCGGCGCTCGAGAAATCGATCTACGTCGGCCACGGCATTTCCGGATTCGAGGGCCAGGACGTGCGCTTCGCGGTGCGCCCGGAGAAGGTCTTCATCAGCAAGGACGAGCCGGCCCAGGATTACAACAAGGCCAAGGGCAAGATCGAGGACATCGCCTATTTCGGCAGCCATTCGGTCTTCCATGTCCGCCTGCCCAGCGGCTTCAGGGTGATGGCGAATTTCGCCAACCAGCAGCGCTGGGCCAGCGAGAGCATGACCTGGGGCGACGACGTCTGGGTGTCCTGGGGTGGGAACGCCGGCGTGGTGCTGACGACATGATCGCCGTGCTGCGCCGCTGGTTGCCGGGGCCGCGCTGGCTGGTGATCGCGCCGCCGTATCTGTGGATGCTGTTGTTCTTCGCCATCCCGTTCGCGATCGCGCTGAAGATCTCGTTTACCCACCAGCTGATCGCGATGCCGCCGTATTCCGACATCCTCAATTGGTCCGGCAAGGACCTCACCGCGACCCTCAACATCAGCAACTACCTGTTCCTGCTCACCGACAGCCTCTACTACAGCTCCTACCTGAGCTCGCTGAAGATCGCCACGATTTCGACGATCCTCTGCCTGGTGATCGGCTATCCGATCGCCTACGCCATCGCCCGGCTGCCGACCGCCAGCCGCAACATCGCGCTGATGCTGGTGATCCTGCCGTCCTGGACCTCGTTCCTGATCCGCATCTACGCCTGGATAGGCATCCTCAAGAACAACGGCCTGCTGAACAATTTCCTGATCTGGATCGGCGTCATCAAGGAACCTCTGCAGATCCTGCACACCGACGTGGCGATCTACATCGGCATCGTCTACGCCTACCTGCCGTTCATGGTGCTGCCGCTGTACACCAACCTGGTCAAGCTCGACCTGCGCCTGCTGGAAGCCGCTTACGACCTCGGCGCGCGGCCCTGGAAGGTATTCCTGAAAGTGACCTTGCCGCTGTCGCGGGCCGGCATCATCGCCGGATCCATGCTGGTGCTGATCCCGGCGGTCGGCGAATTCGTCATCCCCGAGCTGCTCGGCGGCCCGGACACGCTGATGATCGGCAAGGTCCTGTGGGACGAATTCTTCAACAATCGCGCCTGGCCGATCGCGTCGGCGGTGGCGACGGTGATGCTGGTGCTGTTGCTGGTGCCGATCATGATCTTCCACCACTACGAGTCGAAGGAACTGGAGAGCAAGCTGACATGAGCGCTCGTTCCGGCCTCTCCCCGATGCTGAAGACCGCGCTGGTGCTCGGCTACGTCTTCCTGTACGCGCCGATCCTCAGCCTGATCGTCTACT
>JANYBA010000140.1 GCA_025360985.1 Gammaproteobacteria bacterium
TGACGCCCAGGGCCTGGGTCACCACGTTGCGGTGCGGATGGCTGCGCGCCTGTTCCGGGGTGATCGCGCCCTGGTCGATCAGCTCCTGCACGTAGCTGTGGTCGGAGGAGAGCTGGCGCAGCTGGCCGTTCCACAAGTAGGCGCGACTGTCGCCGACCCAGGCCAGTTCGAAGCGGTTGTCGACGATGCGCAGGGCCACCATGGTCGTGCCCATCGGCAGGCTGTCGGTGCGCCGGCGCGAGTGCCGCAGGATGTCCTCGTCGGCGCTGCGGATCGCCTCGGCCAGGCTGCTGCCGCCGCGGATCTCGCGGACGACGGCGTCGCGGGCGAGAGCGCTCGCGACCTCGCCGAACTCGTGGCCACCCATGCCGTCGGCGACCAGCCAGAGCCCGAGGCTGGAATCACCGTAGTAGGTGTCCTCGTTGAGCTCTCGTCGCAAGCCGACGTGGCTGGAGTTGCCGGATTCGATCATCTTCAGAACTCCAGGCGCAGGCCGAAAGCGAGACTATCCTGCGAAATGCGGTCCCGACTCAAGAGTTTTTCGTAATAGATGAAGCCCGACCGCCCGTGGGTGAGCACGAACGACAGACCGGCACCCAGCCGGAAGAAGTCGGAATCGATCGGATCGCCGGTCACCGAGAACGGCGTCGCCGAGGGATCGTTGAGGAAGTAGGCGGTCACCGACGAAGGATCGGTCTTGAACTCGTGCTGCCATTCCGCCTGCAGGTGCGGCACCAGCACGCCCCAGCTGGCGCTGTGGGTGAAGGTCAGCTTGGCGCCGAGCGTGCTGGTCAACGAAGTCACGTCGTGGGTGTCGATCACCATGTCGAGGCCCATGCCGGCTTCGCCGTCCTGGAAGCTCTCGGTAAGCGGATCGAACTTCAGGCGCGAATAGATCGTCCGCAGGTACGGCCCGAAGCTCCAGCCGCCCTTGTTGAAGTCGCGGCCGACGCTGGCGGCGAAGGTCAGGCTGTCGCCGTTGGAACTGCCGTGGCTGACCTGATCGATATGGGTGGTCGGACCACCCGGCGGTGTGATCGAGTAATGGACGTTGCGAACCATGTCGTAGCTGTTGCGCCCGAAACTCAGCACGTCGTCCAGATACCAGCTGTTGTTCTTGTAGTAGGTGCTGAACGCCGAGAGGCTGTAGCCGCTGGTGTCGAGCTTGCCGCGCCCGGCCGCCAGGTCGTTGCCCTGCTTGGTGTAGCCAACCGTGCCGCCGAGGATGAACTTGTCCGACTTGCGGTAATCGGCGCCGAGGGTCAGGCCGTTGATGTCGAAGTCGTAGCCCGGGTTGATCTGTCCCGGGCTGGCCTTGCCGCGGCCGAGGCTGCCGGCAGCGAAGAAGCCCCAGCGCGAGAAGTCGCTGCCAACCTCATCTGCGGCCTTGTCGCCATCGAGCAGGCTCTGGAAGGCCAGTCCGATCGGCAGGGAACCGCGGCCGGTGTTCAAGGCCAGGCCGCCGAAGCTCGTGCCCTGCGTGCCGCTGCGCAATGCCGCGATGCGCGCCTTGATGTTGTCGAACTGCGATTGCGCGGCGAGCAGGCTCGAATCCGCCAGCACCAGGCCGATGTCCGGGAACAACTGGTCGAGCGCGTTGAGGACGCCGCTGGGATCGCTGTTGATCGATCCGATCAGTTCCTCGCAGCGCTGGCGCAGGTCTTCGACGTCGCTGTTGCTGCTGCTCGACGGCAGGTTGAAGCAGAACTTGTCGATGGCGTCGGCCAGGGCCTGCTGCTTGGGATTGAGCCCGGTCAGGCCGCCGAGGAAGGCGGCATTGACGGTGAAACTCGCCGAGACCGAGGCATCGTCCTGGCGCCTCGCCGTGACCGTCACCGCGCCCGGACTGGAACCCAGGGTCAGCAAGGTCGCGGCGATGCCGTTCGAGTCGGTGCTGCCATTGACCGCCAGCAAGGTGTTGCCGCTGGTGACCACGGCAAGGGAGCCGTCTCCGGAAGTGATCGTCCAGACGATGCCGACGCCCGGCGCGGGCGCGCCGTTGTCGTTGGCCCGGACGGTGAACGGCGCCGGCAGCGCCTTGCCGGGCGTTCCCACCTGGCCGTTGCCGCCGACGATGATCAGGGAACGCACCGTCGACACGACCGCGGTGACCACGGTCGCGATGGCCGCCGTGCTGACCTGCGCGGCCTGGGCCGTGCCGGTATTGCTGAGCGTGCCGTTGCTGGCATCGGTCGCGGTCACCGTATAGGTGCCGGTGAGGATGCAATCCGCGCCGATCGCGAGGCTGGCGCAGGTGGTGCTGTCCGGCGTGATCGTCGGGTCGTTGAGCAGGACATTGGTCAGCGCCTGGTTGCTGATGTTGCGCGCGGTCAGCTTGAAAGTCAGGACATCGCCCTGCGAAACCGATCCGCTGCCGTCGCCGTCGGCGTTGCTGGCAAGCACCAGCGTGAGCGACAGCTTGGAATTGCCGCCGACCGGCGTGACCAGGGTATTGGAGTCGATGCCATTCGGGACTTCGGTGGCGGTGGCGTTGCCGGTATTGCTGATCGAACCGGCGGCCGCGTCGGCGGCGGTCACCGTGTAGGTGGCGAGCATCGTGCAGTGACCATTGGTCGCGACCACCGGGCAGGCGTAACTGGCCGGCGTGGTGATCGGATCGCTGATGACCACGTTGTGCAGGGTCTGCGTGCCGCTGTTCGTCACCGCGATCTTGAAGGTCAGGACGTCGCCTTCGGACACCGAGTTGCTGTTGTCGCCATCGGCGTTGCTGGACAAGGTCTTGACCACGGCCATGCCGGCCATGCCGACTACCGGCGTCTTCACCGTGTTGGAAGCTTGTGGGCCTTCGATCTCGGCGACTTGGCCGGATCCGGTGTTCTGGATCACGCCGTTGAGGGCGTCGACATGCTTGACGGTGTGGGTACCGGTCAGGACGCAGTCGGCATTGACGGCGAGGCTGGCGCAGGTGGCATCGCTCGGCGACGTGATCTGGTCATGGACCAGCGCGTTGGTCAGTGCCACGTTGCCGCTGTTGTGCAAGGTAACGTTGTAGGTCAGCACATCGCCCTCGGTGACCGTGCCGCTGCCGTCGCCGTCGGCATTGTTGGTCAGCGCCTTGGTGACGGTGAACTCCGGGCTCGCCACCGGCACGGTAATCGTGAAGTCCACGAAGTCGGAGCCACAGCCGTCCGGACAGTAG
>JANYBA010000154.1 GCA_025360985.1 Gammaproteobacteria bacterium
GCTCACCGGCAAGCAGTCCGTCGCCGTGGTGGCGAAGCCCCGCATCGTCGTCGTTTCCCACGATGCCCATCCGCACGGCGCGCAATACCTGTCGGTGGGCTTTTGTCGCGAATTGGCCAAGAACCACGGCTTCGACGTCGATGCCGTGTTGCTCGGCGACGGCGTGCTGATGGCCGAGTTCGAACAGTCGGCGAGCGTCCACCGCCTCGGTTCGCGCGGCGGCGACGCGGCCGGCCGGATGCTGGCGCAAAAACTCAAGGACGGCGGCGTCGAATTCGCCATTGCCAATACCACCGTTTCCGGATTGTTCGCGGCCGACCTCAAGCGCGTCGGCATCCGCGTCGTGTCGCTGGTGCATGAACTTCCCGGCGTCATCGAGGCCATGGGCCTGCAGGAACACGCTCGGGCGATCGCCCGCGACGCCGATCGCGTGGTGTTCGCCGGCGAGGCCGTACGCGAAGGCTTCGAGCGCTTCGCCGCGCTCGATCCGGAGCGGGTATTGCTGCGCACGCAGGGCAACTACAAAGCCAACCGTTACCAGGGCGACGCTGGCAAGGCGGAGGCGCGGGCGCTGCTTCGGCAGAAGCTGGGCCTGCCGGCCGATGCCGTGGTCGTGCTCAGCGTGGGCTACGCCGACCTGCGCAAAGGCGCCGACCTGTTCATCGACATCGGAAAACGCCTGATCCGTGAAGATGGCCGCGTCCACATGGTCTGGCTGGGCCACCCCGATACCGGGCTCGAAGGCGCGTTGCGCGCGAAGATCAAGACCAGCGGTTTTTCCGGCCACTTCCATTACCCCGGTCGCGATCCGGACACCGATGCCTACTACGCCGGCAGCGACCTGTACGCGCTGACCTCGCGCGAAGATCCGTTCCCGACCGTGATCATGGAATCGCTCGACGTCCGCGTTCCGGTCGTGGCCTTCGCCGGCGTCGGCGGCTTCGACGCCTTGCTGCAACGCGCCGGTGGCCGGCTGGCGCCAGCGCTGGACGTGGAACGGTTCGCGCAGGAGTGCGCGGACCTGCTGTCCGACCACGCCACGCGCCGTCGCCTCGGCGACGAGGGCAAGGTGGTCGTGGACCGCGATTACTCGTTCAGCGATTACGTCCGCTACCTGCTGCAGCAACTCGGCGCGGCGCCGCCGCGCGTGTCGGTGGTCGTTCCGAACTACAACTACGCGCATTTCCTGCCGGAGCGCCTGCAGTCGGTGTTCGGGCAGACCGTGCCGGTGCACGAAGTCATCGTGCTCGACGACGCGTCCACCGACGACAGCCTGGCCCTGCTCGGGCGGATGGCGTTGCCGGCGAACGTCCACGTCATCGCCAACGCGCGCAATTCCGGCTCGGTCGGCCGCCAGTGGCAGCGCGGCATCGAAGCGGCGACCGGCGATTTCGTCTGGATCGCCGAAGCCGACGACCTCGCCGACGCGACCTTCCTGGAACAGCTGCTGCCGGCCTTCGAAAATCCGGAAGTGGTGCTGGCTTACTGCCAGTCGCGCCAGATCGGCGGCAGCGGCGAGTTGCTTGCCGCGGACTACCTGGACTATGTCGCCGACTTCGGCGCCGAACGCTGGCGGGCGCCGTTCGTCGCCGCGCTCGCCGAGGAACTGCGCCACGGCCTGGCGGTGAAGAACACCATCCCCAATGTCAGCGCCGTCGTGTTCCGGCGCCAGCCCCTGGCCGACGTGATGGCGCGCCACGGCGACGAGATCGCCAGCTACCGCATTGCCGGCGATTGGCTGACCTACCTGCGCCTGCTCGAGGGCGGATCGCTGGCCTTCCACCCGGCGGCGCTGAACGCCCATCGTCGGCATGCCGCCGGCGTGACCATCGGCGCCGACCATCGCCCGCACCTGGCGGAAGTGCAGCGCGTGCAGCAATGGATCGCCGACAAGCATCCGCTGGCCGACGCCACGCGCCGCGCCGCCGCCGATTACGGCGAATTCCTCAAGCGCTATTTCGGCCTCGATGCCGAGGCCGTCCATGACTGACCCCGGCAAGTCCGCGTCGGCGCCGATCCGGCTCGACTTCCTCGACGCCCTGCGTGGCCTCGCCGCGCTTTACGTGGTCGTCTACCACATGGTACTGCTGCCTGAACCCGACCTGGTCCTGCCGCGCTGGGCGAGCATGGTCGCGCAGAACGGCGGCATGGGCGTCATCCTGTTTTTCGTTGTCAGCGCATTTTCCTTGTTCTTCACCATGCCGCTGCGACTGCGCGAACCCAGCCCCTGGCTGAGCTTCTTCCTTCACCGCTTCTTCAGGATCGCGCCCTTGTTCTACGCCTGGATCGCCCTGACCCTGGTCCGCGACCGCTTGGTCTTTGGCGCGCACCACTCACTCGGCGAAATCGCCGCCAGCGCCAGCTTCCTGTTCAACCTCATACCGCAGGGCCAGGAAGGTTTTGTCTG
>JANYBA010000189.1 GCA_025360985.1 Gammaproteobacteria bacterium
GCCACCACCGCGGCGATCAGGAATATCAGGAACAGTTCGAGATTGCCTTGGCCGTGCATGCGCGCCTCCGGGGAGGATTATGCCTGCGAGGATGCGTAGTTGTCGGCATGCCGGTACGATGGCGAAAACATCGGCCGAAACCCATGCGCAAACTGATTATGTTGGCGGCGGCAGTCACTACTCTCGCCGGGTCGGCGCTCGCCGCGAACGGCAAGCCGCAGCAACGGCTGGTGTCTTTCGCCGCCCAGGTCAAAGTCGAGGTCGACAAGAATGGAACCGTCACCTCGGTAACTCCGGATCCTTCACTGTCGCCGGCAATGAATCAAGTAGTACAGACCTACGTCGGGCAATGGCGATTCGCCGCACCAATCCAAGCCGGCCAGCCTGTCGGCGGCGTTACCTATGTGCAACTGGATGCGTGTGCGACGCCGAAGGACGGAAAGTATCTTTTTGCGGTCAAGTATCGTAGCAACGGACCTGGCCGTACCGGCAAGACGCCGGCGCTGCAGTTTCCTTCTGAAGCGCAGCGCTACGGAGTTTCTGCGAAGCTGCAACTTACTTTTCGCGTGCTTGCAGAGGGGGGCGTACAAATTGAAGATATCGTCGTGGTCGATGGCGGCAAACGCTTCGAGAAAGCCTTCAGGGCAGCGGCAAGTGCGTGGCTTCTGGCCAGCCGGTTCGAGCCCGAGCAAGTCGATGGCAAGCCGGTAACGACCAGGGTTTCCGAACCGATGGAGTTCATCACCGGGAGGAGTTTCGGTTCGCTGGCAGCAGCCAAAGCCGATTTCGACAAGCAAATGCAAAGAATGGCCGCGCAACAGCCCGAATGTCAGGAAGTTCTGAATTCAGGCGACAAGCAGGAACGCCAAGTGGCCCTGGATAGTCCGTTCCATCTGATTCCCGCGAACTAGAAGACTACGATGCGATTGCAGGCAATGCTCTTGCTCGTGCTGTTGGCCGGCGCCGCCGCGGCTGCTGAAGAATCCTCACAGCGCCTGGTCTATTTTTCGACCGACGCCAGGGTCGGCGTGGACAGTCGCGGCAACGTCGTCGGCGTGACGGTCGATCCGTCATTGTCGCCGGCGATTCGCGGGGTGATCGAAGGCAGTGTCAAGCAGTGGCGCTTCTCCGTGCCGGCCAAGGCCGGGCAACCGGTGGGCGGCACGACCTTCGTGCATCTCGACGCCTGCGCCGCGCCGATCGAAGGCAAGTTCCGGTTCTCGGTCCGGTACCGCGGCAACGGCCCCGGCCACGCGGGCAAACTCGAGGTGCCGGACTATCCCAACACCGCCCTGCGCCGCGGCGAAACCGGCAAGCTGAAGCTGGATATTCGGGTACTGCCCGACGGAACCGCGCAAGTCGAGGAAATGACATTGGTCGAAGGCAGCGATCACGCCGAACGGCCGTTCCGCGAATCGATCAGGACTTGGCTGGCGCGAAACCGGTTTCAGTCCGAACAGGTCGACGGCGCGCCGGTCGCGACGAAAGTAGCTCTCCCTGTCGTTTTCTTCACCGACCGCAAGGACTACCTCGGCTCCACCGCCTACGTCGATGTTGGCAACGAACGCGCCATGCGGGAATTGGCCGCGCAGCAGACGGACTGCCAGGCGCTGCTCGACGCCGGCGACAAACTGGGACGGCAAACGGCGCAGGACAGCCCGTTCCACCTGATTCTCGCGAACTAGAACGAAAGGAATCCACGATGCGATTGCAGACTATCTTCTTGTCTTTGCTATTGGCCGGTATCGGCTTGACAGACTCCCAAGCCAGGACCGCCAAGCCCACCATCCCGATGGAGTCCGTTTTCATCATGCAAGTGGACGGCTGGATCGTAATTGATCCACACGGCAAGGTCGCCAGCTATCAACGGGACACCACAGTGCCGGCCAATCTGGTCGGCCCGATCGACCGGGCGGTACGTGGTTGGCTGTTCAAGCCGGTGCTGATCGATGGCGCGCCGGCGCAGGCGAAGGCGAAAATGCGCGTCACCCTGGCTGCGCAGAAGACCGGCGATACCTACAAAGTGCGCGTGGACAACGTGACTTTCCCGTCGCCGCCGGACGAGCCGCAAATCATGGCCGATGGCAAGCCATTCGCGGCAACGATCAAGAAGCTCAAGCCGCCGGAATACCCCGGCGACCTGCTGATGATGGGCATTTCGGGCAAGGTGCTGCTCGGCTTGAAGATCGGCCTCGACGGCCGGGTTGAAGAGTGCGTCGCGCTGCAGACCGCGCTGCTGGGGATTTCCGGCGGCAAGCCGGCGCTGCTTTCGGCCGTCGCGGAAAGATTGCAACAATCGGCGGTCGAGGGCGCGAAAAAGTGGCGATTCACCATCGACATGGAGCACGGAACCCCGACGGTTGATCGCCTTTCGGCAACCGTGTCCATCAACTATGTCGCTGGCGCAGCGCCCTTCAGTTCGTCCGGCAAGTGGCGTTCCGAAACCAGGACCGCGCTCGTCGATATGCCGTGGCTGCCGAGCGAGCCAGGTGCCGCGCGGGTCGGTGTCTCGGATGCCAGTGACGGCGAAATCGCCCCGGTTGCGAACGCGATGCGGTTGCTTTCGGACCCGAACGGCACTGCCTTGTAACGAAACAATCAATGTTCGAAGGGGAAATCTGCCATGCGATTTCAGACAATGCTCTTGTCCTTCCTGTTGGCTGGTGCAGGCGTCATCGATGCCTTGGCTGAGACCCCGGAGGCGACCGCCACGCTGGAGTCGGTTTTCATCATGCAGGTGGACGGCTGGATCATCATTGACCCGCAGGGGAAGGTCGCCGACTACCAACGAAAGACACTGGTTCCGGCCAACTTGGTCGGTCCGATTGACCAGACGGTGCGGGCTTGGTTGTTCAAGCCGGTGATAGTCCGGGGCGCGCCGGTCCAGGCAAAAGCGAAAATGCGGATCACATTGGCCGCGCAGAAAGTCGGCGATGTTTACAGAGTGCGAATTGACAACGTGACTTTTCCGAGGGACGAGGCCGCGCAGGAATTAACGCCAGATGACAAGCCGTTTGCAGTCAAGGTCTTGTCGCTCAAACCACCAAGGTACCCCTCGGGTGCAGCCGGCCTCTCCGGGATCGTGCTGCTCGGGTTGAAGATCGGCTTGGATGGGCGAGTCGAGAATTGTGTCGTCATCCAGAGCTCGCTGGTTGGCAAATACTACGGCTCCGCGAACCTGTCGCGAGTGGTGCAGGCATTGGAACTATCGGCAACGGAGGCTGTGAAGGAATGGCGATTCACTGTCGACGTGGAACACGGGATGCCGACTGTCGAGCGACTTACCGGGACGGTGACAATCAGCTATGTCATGGACGACGTCTTGGCAAGCCTGAAACCGGGCAAGTGGCATTTTGAAGAACGGACTTCCAAAAGCAGCATCCCGTGGTTACCAAGCGATTTGAACGCACAGAGCGTTGGTGTCTCCGATTCCAGTTCTGGCGAAATGACGCCTGTGGCGAGCGCTATCCAGTTGATTTCGACGCCAAATGGCACCGCGCTCTAGCCCAGTCGGGACCACAAAAAACGCCGGCTCGCGCCGGCGTTTTCGTTTGCAGCGGGACGCGGGATCAGCCGCGGCGCATGGCGCTGAAGAACTCGTCGTTGGAC
>JANYBA010000193.1 GCA_025360985.1 Gammaproteobacteria bacterium
GCGCAGCCAGTTGTTCGCGAACCATCACAAGGATCCTCGCTACCTGCGCCTGCTTCGCAAGGCCGGGTTCGACGAGGAGGGGAATGTCCGGTGAGCCTTCTCGCCGAACTCAAGCGCCGCAAGGTTTTCCGGGTCGCGGGAGCCTATCTCGTGGTCGGCTGGCTGCTGATCCAGGTGGCGGCGACGGTGCTGCCGCAATTTGATTTGCCCGCCTGGACCCCGCGTTTGGTCACCCTGCTGGTCGCGCTCGGTTTCCCGATCGCCCTGGTGATGGCCTGGGCGCTGGACGTGACGCCCGAAGGCGTTCGCATCGATGCCAAGAGCGCGGGCAGCAAGCCATTGGTCGCCGTCGCCGTGGCCATGGGCGTTCTTGCACTTGGCTGGTATTTTCGTGGCCATGTTGAACACCCGAGAACGATTCCGGCAGCCGCAGCGGCTGCGCCGACGGCGCCGATTGCGAATGCCGCGCCACAAAAATCCATTGCGGTGCTGGCGTTCACAGACTTGAGTCCTGAACACAACCAGGAATATTTCTCCGACGGCATGGCCGAGGAGATCCTCAACGCGCTGGCCCAGGTCAAGGACATGAAGGTCGCCGGCCGGACCTCGTCGTTCTTCTACAAGGGCCGTAACGAGGACCTGCGCACGATCGGCAAGGCCCTGGACGTGGCCAACGTGCTAGAAGGCTCGGTGCGCAAGCAGGGCGACAAGGTGCGGATCACCGCCCAGCTGATCCGCAGCGAGGACGGCTTTCATCTTTGGTCGGAAAGCTACGACGGCGACCTCAAGGACGTGTTCGCGTTGCAGGAGAAGATCGCCCGCGCCATCACCGACCAGTTGCAGGTCGTACTCGAAGGCGAGCAGAAGACGCGGCTGATACCGGTGAGCACCGGCAATCCGGAGGCCTATTCGCTGTACCTGCAGGCTACCTCGATCTTCGACCGTCGCGATGCGCCGCGCTTCCCCGAAGCCGAGGCGGCGCTGAAGCAGGCGATCGCGCTGGACCCGAAATACGCGCGCGCGCATTCGCGGCTGGCCGCGCTGTACGCGGCATTGGGTTCGTACGTGGAGATCAATGGCGGGCAGGCGTGGGGGAAAGCGGTGTCGGAAGCGAACGCGGCGCTCGCGCTCGATCCGACCCTGGCCGAGCCGCACGCGGCGTTGGGCCTGACCTACGGTAAGCAGATTGGGGGCCAGCTGCGCCAGCGCGAGGAATTCGAGCGGGCCATTGCGCTCGATCCGGACGATGTCACCAGCAACTTCTGGTACGGCCTGGCCCTCGTCATGTCCGGGTACCGCGCGGCCGGCATCGCCCGCTTCGACCATGCGCTGGCGGTCGATCCGATGATGCCGAACGTCGTGCGCTGGCGCGGCATCATGTACCACTTCGACGGCGACGATGTCCGCGCCGAACAATTCCTGAACCGCGCGCGGTCGTTCGGCCTGCCGCTCGCCGACCGTGAGCTGGCCGAGATCGCCCACCAGCGCGGCGACGACGCGACGGCGATCCGCAAGTGGGCGGACGGCACCCGTTTCCTGATGCGCGGGATGCAACCCGGCAGCGCCGAGATCCTGTACGGCGGGATCATCGGCGACGCGGCCGCACATCAGCGCGCGTTCGCATTGATCGACGACTACCTGGCCAAACCGCGACCCCAGGTGATGGGAATCGTACCCCTGGCACTGGTCAGGCTCGGCGAACCGTCGCGCGCGCTGGCGACCGTGCTGAAGATGCCGGCCAGCGATCTCAGCGACTTTTTCGCCCTGATGTGGAGTCCGCAGGGCAAGCCGATCCGCGCGTTGCCGGAATTCCCGGAGTTCCTGCGCCAGTGGGGACTGGTCGCGCTTTGGGACCAGTACGGACCGCCCGATCTGTGCAGCAAAAATGGCAAGGGCGAGTACGTCTGCAACTAGGCGACTAGCGCTCGCTTAGCGCGTTGACGATCTGGATGGTGTGCGTGTCCAGGTCCTGCGAAGCGCCCTCGACGTCGCTGAAACGCAGCTGGATGTCCGGCACTACCTTGCTCCAGTCCTCGGAAGCCAAGCGGCTGACGGCATCGGACACCTGGCTGTTGGACGATTGCAAATACTCCACGTCGCGTTGCAGTTGCAGCGCCAATGCCCGCGACGCGGCTATCCGCGCGGCCAGGCCATCGCGTTCCTTCTCGAGTCGCTGGACTTGCAGTCGAGCCTGCCCCAACTGCGACTGCAAGCTCGCGACTTCTTGCGTGAGGGCGGCTTGACGGGAAAACGTGCAAGCGGACAAGAGCAGGCAACACAGGATCGGGCAGAGTTTGCGGGGCATGGCGACCTCCCGGTCAAAGCATTCGCGCTGCGTAGTCTCCGGCGATGTAGCGGTCGCGCAGCACGAATTTCTGGATCTTGCCCGAGCCGGTGAGCGGGAAGGCTTCGAGCACGATCCAGTGCGCCGGCGTTTTCGGCGCCGCGAGGTCGCGGCGGACATGGGCCACCAGGTCGGGCACGGCCAGATCGACGCCGGGCAGGGCGCGCAGGAAAGCCACCCCGACTTCGCCCCAATATGGATCGGGCACGCCGACCACGGCGACTTCGGCGATGCCCGGATGCGTGATCAGCACGTTTTCGACCTCGGCCGGGAAGATGTTCTCGCCGCCGCGGATGATCATGTCCTTGACCCGGCCGGTGATACGCACGAAACCGCGCGCGTCCATGGTGCCGAGGTCACCGGTGTGCAACCAGCCATCGCCGTCGATGGTCCTGGCGGTGGCTTCGGGGTTGTCGTTGTAGCCGAGCATCACGCAGTAGCCGCGCGTGCAGATCTCGCCGACCATACCGATCGGAACGACGGCGTTGCCGACGAGGTCGCGAATAGAGACATCGGTTTGCGGGCAGGGCTGGCCGATGGTTTCGGTGCTTTCCTTCCAATCGTCGTCGAGCCGGGTCTGGGTGATGACCGGCGAGGTCTCGGTCTGGCCGTAGATGATGACGAAGCCGCAGCCGAAACTGTCCTGGATCCGCGATACCAGTTCCGGCGGCACCATCGAGCCGCCCGACGTCGCCACGCGCAATGAGCCGGTATCGCGAGGCTGGCGCGAGTGCGCCTCCAGCATGGCGATCAGCATGGTCGGTACCGCGATCAACTGGGTCACGCGCTCGCGTTCGATCAGGTCGAGCATATTGCCGGGCTCGAACTGCCGCGCCAGCAGCAGCCGGGCCCGGCATTGCACTGACCCGAGCACGCCGAGCGAGCAGCCGGTGGTGTGGAACATGGGCATGACATTGATGTAAGTGTCGTCGGCGGCGACGCCCATGCGCTGCATCGAGTAACGCGCGTTGTTGGTCAGGTTGCGGTGGCTGAGCACCGCGCCCTTGGGAAAGCCGGTCGTGCCCGAGGTGTACTGGATCTGCACCGCATCGTCGGCGACGACGTCCGGTCGGGCACGCGCCGCGTTGCCCTTGGCGAAGAATGCGGCCGCATCCTCGATATCGACGATCTCGCGCACGACTGGCAGGTCCGTGCAAACCGCACGGGCGATATCGAGCATCGGATTGCCGCGGAATTCCCGAACCAGGAACAAGCCGACGCTGCGCGATTGCTGCAGCACGTAGGCCAGTTCCTTGGCCTGGTAGGCCGGATTGACGGTGACAAGGGTGACGCCGGCGAGGCCGGCGGCGAATTCCAGCAGCACCCATTCCGGCGCGTTCGGCGCCCAGATCGCAATGCGCTCGCCCGGCGTGTAGCGGGTCAGCAGGGCATCGGCCAAGCGCCCGGCATCGTTGAACAGTTCGCGATAGGTCCAACGCCGGCCGATGCTGCCGTCGGCGCGTGCCTCGACCAGCGCCTCGGCATCGGGACGGTCTTCGGCGGCCTCACGCAGGATGCCGCCGACCGTGGTATCGCGCACGGGGTCGTCGTGCTGGGCCGGGAAATGCGACTCGACTAGCGATACTTGATACATGAAATCTCCTTGCCCGGCGCTTGGGCGATTGTCGTTCTCGAAGCGCTACACTGACAGCATCATCACTTGATTAGGAGATTGCCATGTCACGCCATGCCACGCGACTCCCGGGCCTCATCCTGTCGCTTGCGGCGCTATTGCCCGCCGCCTGTGCGCGTACGCCGGTCGCTCCGAGTGACCCAGGGCCACCACCGCCAGTGGTTACCACGCCTGTGGCCGATTCGGCTCCTGTTGCAACGCCGGCTTCAGTGGCCTGCAGTAATCCACGGCTCTCGCTGGGCGCCCACCTGACGCCGGGTGACGCCATCGTGCTGCTCTCGTCGAG
>JANYBA010000201.1 GCA_025360985.1 Gammaproteobacteria bacterium
GACAGCGGGCCCGCGGAATCTTCGCCCAGCACTTCCAGGGTCACGCCCTGGCGCAGGTCGCTCTGGGCGCGGCCGTCGGCCAGTAGCGATTCTTCCGGGTGCGCCAGCATGTTGATGAAGCCCGGCGCGACCGCCATGCCGGTGGCGTCGATCTCGCGCGCGCCGCGGCCGGCGAGATGCGCTGCGACCGCGGTGATCCGGCCGTCGGTGATCGCCACGTCGCCGACGAAGGGCGCCTTGCCCGAGCCGTCGTAGATCGTGCCCTGGCGGAAGACCAGGGTGTAGGAGGCGGAGGTTGCTTCCTGGGCGCGCGCAGGGATGGCCAGCACGGACAGCGCGACGGCGACGGCGATGGCGAGTGGCTTGATCATGGGCATCTCGGAAGGGCGATGGATTGTCGGCGAGCTTAACAGCGTCGCCCCGCCGCTTCGGAGATCAGCGTTTCCTGACAGCGATCCAAGTCATTCCCCGGGCGTCGCCGGATCGTCGCACCCGTAGTCTCGCGGCATCGATCCGGGGGGGGGGGCGACGCTTGCCTATGCACCAAAAAAGGTACATGCTGTGACTGCGCCCGGCCACCAGGTCATGAGCGTCCGCTTTTTCGTCAATTCGCTGGGCCGCGAACCGGTGCGCGACTGGCTTGGCGAACTGGACAAGGCATCGCGCAAGGCCATCGGCGCGGACATCAAGACCGTGCAACTTGGCTGGCCGTTGGGCATGCCCCTGGTGCGCAAGCTTGAAGCACGCCTGTGGGAAGTGCGGGTGACATTGCCGGACGGAATTGCCAGAGTCCTGTTCACTACCTCGGAGTCAACGATGATCCTGCTCCATGGTTTGGCGAAGAAATCGCAGAAGTTGCCGCAGCCGGACCTGGAAGTCGCCCGACGACGAATGCGAGAAGTGCACCATGGCTGAGTATCTCCGCATCGGCTCCGATTTCGACCAGTTTCTCGCGCGCGAAGGCTTGCTCGAGGAGACCTCGGCAATTGCGATGAAGCGCGTCATTGCCTGGCAGTTGGCCGAAGCGATGAAGCGACAGGGCCTGAGTAAGGTTGCGATGGCGGCGCGGATGGGGACCAGCCGGACCCAGGTAGATCGCATCCTTGGCGACCAGGTCAACGGCATGACCCTGGAAACGCTGGGCCGCGCGGTAGACATTCTTGGCCTGCGCATCAATCTCGAGATCATTGATCTGTCGACCAAGAAATCCGCGACAAAGGGCGCAGCCACTGGCAAGACGAAGGTCAGGGCCCTGTCCAAACCGGCAGTGCGTACTCGCCAGCGCGTCTGATCAGCTGCGCAGCCGCAGGCCCTTCGGACCTTAGGCTCAGCGCCACTCCACGTTCATGCAGTTGGAATCATCGTGGCCATCGCCGTCGGCATCGCGGTGGCCGTAGGTAGTGCTGTCGCAATCCTCGTCGTGGCCGGCGGTGTCGCAGATCTCGGCATTGCCCGGGAAGCGGTTGCTATCGTTGTCGTCGCAATCGTCGCCGCCGCTGTTCATGGCGAAGTGGCCGTCGTTATCGGCGTCGACCCGGCCGGCCCGGCAGCGATCGGCTTCGTTGGTCGCGGCTTCGTTGCAGATCATGCCCGCGGCGCAGGGTGGACTGGCCTGCACGCAGCCATGCCGGTCGGCGCCGGCCGAAGACGGGGCGCAACTTTCGACGCCATCGCACCGGGCGTGGTCATCGCATTCGCTGTCGACCAGGCACTTGCCATCGTTGTGCAGGCCGAAAACGTAGCCGACATAGCCGGCGGTGAAGCGCTGCAAGGGCGCACCGCTGCCTTCGAACAGCACTTTCTCGCGGCCGTCGATCTCGGCGGTGATACGCAGGGCACCCAGGTCCCAGTGGTCGGCCTGCTCGAAGGGATCGTTCTTCTGCCGGTCGGTTTCGCTGATGGTCACGTCGCGCAGGTCGGCGATGCTGGCGACGCCGTCGATCGTCACCTCGTTGACCGAGCCGCCGCCCCAGGTGGCGAAGCCGTTGGCATTGCGCAATTGCGCGACCGGGCCGTGGTTGCCCATGACGGAGATATCGACGTTGTTGCCGGTGCCGTTGACGTTGCCGCCGCGCAGGTCGTCGCCGCCGGTGGTGAACTGGAAATGCAGCCGGTACTGGCCGAACGCCAGGCCGGGCAGCAGCAGCGCCAGCAGCAGCAGGGACGGCATCCGGCACAGCAAGGGGACACGGGTCATGGACGTCGTCCTCGTTCAGTGGCAGTCGTGCCAGACATCAGGATTGCTGTCGTCGCAATCGTTGCCGACCGGCACCAGCCACTGGCCGCTGGCGGCGGCGGCGGATTGGTCGGACGGGCAGGCGTCGATGCGATGGTGGGGGTCGCCGTGGCCGTCGCCGTCGGCATCAAGAAAGAACACCAGCGTCTGGCCTTCATCGACCACGCCATCGCAGTTGTTGTCGCGACCGTCGCAGACCTCGGCCGCGCCGGGGTGGTCCTGGCTTCGAAGGTCGTCGCAGTCGTCGCCTTGCGAGAGGATCACCATGTGCTTCGGCGTCGGGCTCGCGGCCATCATGATGGGAGGTTGCAGCAGCGGCGCCTGGCCGGGCTTCTGGACCCGGTTGACGGCCTGCGCACGCTGGTCGACCAGGAGGTTGAAGCGGGCCAAGCGGTCTCGCAGCAGCATCGGCCGCAGCTGCGCCGCCATGGCGCCCGCGTTCGCCATCGGTTTGGCGATCAGCACCGGTTGCGCCATCGCTTGCGGCGCGGCCAGGCTCCAGTTGCACTGCGCCAATTGTTGGAGCCCCAGGCTGGCGCCGGGGCGACCGTAGCTGGCCACGGCGCCGACCTTCGCCGCCAGGGCGTGGCAGGCGAATACGCCGGGTTGCGGCCAAGGCCCGAACGTGTGGCAGGCGCTGCCGTCGCATTTCCAGTCGATGCCCGCGGCGGTCACTACGCCCTGGCTGCTGGCGCTGGCGCGCAACTGCGCGGTGTATTCGTAGGACTGGGCGGCGACCGGGCCGGCGATCATGGTTGTGCCGAGGAGCAAGGCGATGCCAGTCACGCGGATTCCGACGAACCTGGACATGCCCCTCTCCTGAAGGTGCTGCGTTGAGCGAATATATACGTTTCCGGGGCGCGCCCGTCTAACCGCGCAGCCGCAATCCTTTCGGATCGTAGGCCGGTTCGACAAGCATGCACGCGGCGCGGGTCGCGCCGACCACTTCCACGGTCAGCGCCGGCGCGGCGGCGACGATGTCGCGGTCAACATAGGCCAGGGCCAGGCTTTGCCCAACAGAGTGCCCGTAGGCGCCGGAGGTGACGAAGCCGACTTTCCTGCCATCGCACTTGATCGGTTCGAAACCGGAGGCGTCGGCATCGCTGGCTTCGATCGCCAGCGTCACCAGCGTCGTCGCGGTGCCGGACTCGCGTTCGCGCAACGCCGCGTCGCGGCCGATGAAATCGCCCTTGTCGAAAGCCAGGTGTCGCGCGAGGTTCGACATGCCCGGCGTATAGGCCTGGGTGAACTCCGTGCTCCAGATACCGTAGCTTTTTTCCAGGCGCAGGCTGTCGAGCGCGCGATTGCCGATCGAGCGCAGGCCCAGCTGTTTGCCGACACGCACGAGCGCCTCGTACAGCGCGAGCTGGTGGCCGGCCGGCACGTTGATTTCGTAGCCGAGCTCGCCGGTCAGCGACAAGCGCGCCAGCATCGCCGGCGCCGCGGCGACCGTCGTCTCCGTGCAGCTCAGGAACGGGAATGCTTCGTTGGACAGATCGCACTCGGCCAGCTGCGAGACGATTTCGCGCGCCGCTGGGCCCGACAGCGCGAAGCCGAGCCAGTCGTCGGAAAGATTGCGCAGTTGCACGCCGTTCGCCGGCAGGTGCTGGTCGAACCAGCGTTGGTGCCAGGTCTGCAGATAATAGGAACCGATCAACCAGAACCGATCCGCGGCCAGCCGACTGACCGTCAGATCGCCCATCAGCGTGCCGGCCGGGCTGAGCATCGGCGCCAGGCGCACGCGGCCGATGCGCGGCAGTGTCGCGGCCAGCAGCCCGTCCAGCCACGCTGCCGCGCCCGGGCCCGAGACTTCGTAGCGCGCGTAGACCGCGCTCTCGAACATGCCGGCGGCCGTGCGCGTGGCGCGCACTTCGGCGCCAACGTGATCGAAGGCATTGGAGCGGCGCAGGGTCGGCTGCTCGATGAAGTCGGTCTGCCCGGGCGTGAAGAATTGCGGCGTCTCCATGCCCCAGGTGCAGCCGTAGAGCGCGCCTTCGGCCCTGAGTGCTTCGTAGCACGGCGATGTCTTGAGCGGCCTTCCAGCCGGCAACTCTTCGTTCGGATAGGAAATCACGAAGCGACGCGCGTAGAACTGCCGGGTCATGTCTTTCAGGTAATCGTCGTTCGCGGCGAAAGCGCCGTAGCGCGCCACGTCCATGCCGAAAATATCGGCACCGGGATCGCCATGGATCAACCACTGCGCCAGGGTCAAACCGATCGCGCCGCCCTGCGAGAAGCCACCCATGCAGCCGCACGCGACCCAGTAGTTCTTCTTGCCCGGCACCGGCCCGACCAGCGGATTGCCGTCCGGTGTGAAGGTGAAGGCGCCGTTGACCCAGCGGCGGATGCCGACCTCCTGCAGGGCCGGAAAGCGTTCGAATCCGATCAGCAATTCCGGCAGGATCCGGTCGACATCCGGCGGCAGCAGATCCATGCCGAAATCCCATTCGGCGCCTGCCACCTGCCAATGGCGAGGGTCGCGCTCGTAGATGCCGAGCAGCACGCCCTTGCGTTCCGGCTGCAGGTAAGTGAAACCCTCAAGGTCCGTAATCGAAGCTATCTCGCGATCCAGCGCCACCAGCTCCGGCACATCCTCGGTGATCAAATAGTGGTGTTGCATCGGCGTTACCGGCAGGTTCAAGCCGACCATCGCGCCGACCTTGCGCGCCCACAGGCCGGCGGCATTGACCACGTGCTCGGCGATCACCGTGCCCTGCTCGGTGACCACCGACCAGTGCCCGTTGGCAAGTTGATTCAGTTCGAGCACGCGATTGCGCAGGATGATTACCGCGCCGAGCTTTTTCGCCGCGCCGGCGTAGGCGTGGGTGGTGCCGTGCGGGTCCATATAGCCTTCGTGGGCGTCGTATAGCCCGCCTTCGAGGTTGCGCACGTCGACGATCGGGCAAAGCGCGCGGATTTCCTCCGGCGTCACCAGCCGCGTTTCCATGTCCATGGTCTCGTACATGGCGCGCTCGGCCTTGAGCATGGCCATGCGCTCCTTCGACGCGGCCAGGCTGACGCCGCCGGTCATGTGCATGCCGACGCTGATGCCGCTCTCGCGTTCGATTTCCTCGTACAGCCGGATGGTGTAGCCCTGGAGCGCGGCGATATTGGGATCGTCGTTGAGCGCGTGGAAGCCGCCGGCCGCGTGCCAGGTCGAGCCCGAGGTCAGCTCGGCCCGCTCGATCAGTGCCACGTCCTTCCAGCCGAACTTGGCCAGGTGGTAAAGCACGCTGCAGCCAACGATGCCACCGCCGACGATCACCACGCGGTAATGCGATTTCATGCAGAAGCCTCAGTCGACATGCGCTTGCAGCCATTGCCACAGGGCCGGCGCCCAGGGTCGCTCGATATGCAGGCGCCAGCCAGCCGGGCGACGCATCACTGCGAGCCGAAAACCGGCGAAGCGCAGCGAGGCCGATTCGGTCGGAAGGCCCGGCGCGGACGCGAACGGATATTCGCCGCCCTGCGCCATCAGCTCCGCCGCGCCCTCGCCGGCGACATCGAACACCACGATGCCGTCGCTGATATCGCTACTGGCAACGACGTTGCGAAAATCCTCGGGCACGAAGGAGGGGCCGATGAACAGCACCCGGTCCGGCGCGATCCGCAGCGCGTATGCGTCGTCGGCGACAAGATCGCGCGGTCCGAATGCCGTCGCTGCACCGCTGAGCCAGTATGCTGCCGCTACCGGCACCGGCGTCACCGTGACGCGCTCGCCGCGCAACACCGCTTGCGACCAGTCGGGCACCGGCGACCAGAACTGCGCGCGATCAAACATGCAGGCGCGCTCCTTCCGGATCGAGGAAACAGGGCGCCACCAGCGTGCCGTGGAAGCGCGTGCCCAGATGTTCGAAGATGAGCGTCTCGCCCAGACGCCGCCGGCCATCTTCGACCAAGCCCAATGCGATGGGCCTCGACAGCGAGGGGCTCCAGCCGCTGCTGGTGACGAATCCGACGCTACGCAACTTGCCGCGGGTGGTTTCCACCGGATGCGCGCCGACCGGGATCGGCTGCGCGCCGCTGGCGGCGATGCCGACCAGTTGTTTGCGGCCTTCGCGAATCGCCGCGGCCGTGAACAGCGAGCGATCGCCGAGGTAGGCGTCCTTGCGTTTCTCGCGCGGTCCGCCCAGGCCGAGGTCCTGCGGCATCGTTTCGCTGTCGGTGTCCTGGCCGACGAAGATGTAGCCCTTCTCGGCGCGCAATACTCCCAGCGCTTCCAGGCCGAGCGGCCCGGCGCCGGCGGCGCGCGCCTGCCGCCAGAGTTCCATGGCGAGCCGCGCCGGCACCGAGACTTCGTAGCAGCGCTCGCCGGTGAAACTGACCCGGGCGATGCGCGCCGCGCGTCCGCCGAAGCGGCCTTCGACCGCGGCCATATGCGGCAAGGCCGCGTCGTCGAGCGCGATACCGAGTTCGAGCGCCGCGATCACACGCTTGCATTGCGGGCCGGAGATCGCCAGCGTCGCCCAATGCGCGCTGGCGTCGTGGACAAAGACGCTGCCGAGGGCGAAGCGGTCTTCGCGCCATTCTTCCAGGTGCGTGACCATCGCCGCGACGTGGCTGCTCGAACACGAGACGACGAAGTGTTGCGGCGCCAGTCGCAGCACCACGCCGTCGTCCCAGACCGCGCCGCCTTCGTCCAGCGCGATGCCATAGCGCAGGCGTCCGGGTGCCAGCGTCGACATCCGCGTGTAGTAGATGAAATCGAGCAGCGCCGCCGCGTTCGGGCCTAGCACTTCGATCTTGCCAAGCGACGAGGCGTCAAACACGACAGCGCCGCTGCGTGCACGCTCGCATTCACGCAGCACCGAGCCTGCCTCGTCGCCGTACCACGCGGGGCGCAAGAGATTACCGTAATCGCGCAGGTACGCGCCTTCTGCGCGATGCGCATTTTCCGCCGGTAGGCGACGGATCGGCGCCTGCAATTCGCCCAGGTTCTTGCCGGCGACCGTGGCCATCGACACCGGCAGGAACGGCGGCCGGAACGTGGTAATGCCGACGGCGGCAATGTCGCGGCCGGTGCGCGCTGCCAGCAAGGCCAAGCCATTGAGGTTGGAGGTCTTGCCCTGGTCGGTGGCCATGCCCAGCGTCGTGTAACGCTTCAGGTGCTCGACCGAGGCGAAGTTCTCGCGCACCGCCAGGTCGATGTCCTTGCTGGTGACGTCGTGCTGCAGGTCGACCCAGACGCGGCGCTGCGCGTCGGTCGCACTGAGATCCGGCGCGCTGCCCCAGGCCGCGAGTGGCCGCGACGTGAGTTCGCCATTGGCGGCGCCAACAACGCGCAGTCCCGGCACCGCGCTGCCCGGCACCATCGTGCCGATGCGCTCGTCCCAGCGCGGCTTGCCGCGGGCGTGGCAGTACAGGTGGATCAGCGGCGTCCAGCCGCCCGACACGGCGATCAGGTCCGCGTTCAATCGCTTGCCCGATGCCAGCTGCGCGCCTTCGACGCAGGGCTGGCCGAGCGCCGCGACGACGGTCTCGCCGAGATGCACCTCGATGCCGGCCGCGCGCGCCGCGACCGCGCACTCGGAATGCGCGCGGGCGTCGACGACAACGCAGTCCGCGCCGGCATCGCGCAGGGCATGGGCGAGTTCATAGGCCGAATCGTTGTTGGTGGCGATCACCGCGCGCTCGCCGCAACGCACGCCGTGTTGGCGCAGGTAGGACAGCGCGGCGTCGGCCAGCATCACGCCGGGGCGGTCGTTGTTTTCGAACAGCAGCGGCCGCTCGATCGCGCCGCTGGCGAGGATAATTTCCTGCGCGCGCAGCCGCCAAAGGCATTCGCCGTTGCCGCTTCGCGTTGCCGGCAGACCTTTCTCGACCAGGCCTTTCTCGACTAAAACCAGTGCGTTGTGGTCGTACAGACCGAGTGCGGTGGTGCTGGCCAGGAGGCGCACGCCCGCGACGCGCAATTCGCGTTCGCACGCGTCGGCCCAGTCGCCACCACCCACTTCACGCCAGCGCAGGCCGCCGCCGAGTTTCGCGCGGTCATCCACCAGCAACACTTGCCGACCGGAATGCGCGGCGGCCAGCGCCGCCGCGATGCCGGCCGGCCCGCCGCCGATCACGCAGACCTCGACATTGAGGAATTGCTGGCACGATGTTTCGGCGCGCGCATTGGCGTCGACGCGGCCGATCCCGGCCAGCTTCCGGATCATCGCCTCGTAAACGCGAAACCCCGGCCACATGAAGGTCTTGTAGTAGAAGCCGGCGGGAATAAAGCGCGCGAACCGGTCCAGGAAAGAAAATGAATCGCGCGCCGCGCTGCCGCGGGCATGCGTGGAGGTAATTTCCATCCCGGCGCGCAGCGGCTCGATGGTGGCGCGAGCATTCGGATCATGACGCGCGCCATCGCGCAGGTCGACGATGGCATTGGGCTCTTCGCCGCCGGCGCTGAACACGCCGCGCGGGCGATGGTATTTGAAACTGCGGCCGACGATGCGCACTCCGTTGGCCAGCAGGGCCGAGGCGATCGTGTCGCCGGCGAATCCCGCCAGCGACCGGCCATCGAAGCTGAAGTCGAGGCACTGCCCGCGATCAAGTTCGCTGCCACCTTCGACGCGCGAGGGGCCGCTCATGGGTTCAAGGGCCTCGCCGCGATCACCTCGTGGCTGAGCGTGTCGCGCTCGATCTCCAGCCAGCGCCCGCAGCCGTCGGCGTGCAGCCACAGTTCGTGCGCTCGCCCCTTGCCATTGGCGCGATAGAAACGATACGCCGCCCATTGCTCGGCGCTGACACTGCCTTCGGGGCGACGCTTGCCAGCATCGCCGCCATAACGGAACTCGCCATCGCCACGCAGTCCGCACCAGGGGCAGGGGAATTGCTGCATGCGTCAGTGCACCACGCCGGCGTGGCCTTCATCGATCAGTTCGCCGCTGGCGAAACGCGACAGATCGAAGGGGCCCGACAGGGGATGGTGCGCGCCGGTGGCGAGCACGTGCGCGAACAGCGTGCCGCCGGCCGGGATGGCCTTGAAGCCGCCGGTGCCCCAGCCGCAGTTGAGGAACAGCCCGGGCAGCGGCGAGGGCCCGATGATCGGCGAGTTGTCCGGCGCGGTATCGACCACGCCACCCCATTGCCGCATCAGCTTGAGGCTGGCGAAGGCCGGGAACATCGCCAGCAGCGGCGCGATCACCGATTGCGTGACCCCAAAACTGCCTCGCTGAGCATACGACGGACAACGATCGAGATTACCGCCGAGCACGAGTTCACCCTTGTCGGACTGGCTGACATAGGTGCCGTTGGCCGAGGACAGCACGACCAGGTCGAGGCAGGGCTTGACCGGCTCGCTGACCATGGCCTGCAGGGTGTAGCTCTGGATGGGCAATTCGAATCCAGCCAGCCGCGCCAGCGCCGAGGAATTGCCGGCCACCGCCATGCCGAAGCGTTCGGCGCGGATCGTGCCGCGCGTGGTGGTGATCGCGCGCAGTCGGCCGTCGGAAATCTGGAAGCCGGTGACTTCGCAGTCCTGGATGATGTGCACGCCGAGCGCATCGGCGGCGCGGGCGTAGCCCCAGGCCACCGCGTCGTGGCGCGCCGTGCCCGCGCGCCGCTGCTGCAGCGCGCCGCGCACCGGCCAGCGCGATTGCGGCGAAGGGTCGAGCAGCGGCGCCAGCCGCAGCACCTGTTCGCGGTCGATCAACTCGATCGGGATGCCGTTGATGCGCATGGCGTTGGCGGCGCGCGCCATCGACTCGAGTTCGGCATCGGTATGCGCGATTTCGATCAGGCCGCGCTGCGAGAACATGATGTTGTAGTTGAGCTCTCGGCTCAGGCCTTCGTACAGGCTGACCGACAAGTCGTACAGCGCAGCGCTCGGCGGATGAAAATAATTGGAGCGGATGATGGTGGTGTTGCGACCGGTATTGCCGCCGCCGACCCAGCCTTTTTCGATCACCGCGACGCGGCTGATGCCATGTTGCTTGGCCAAGTAATACGCGGTGGCCAGGCCGTGGCCGCCGCCGCCGATGATCACCACGTCGTAGGCAGGATCGGGATCGCGGTCGCGCCAGGCCGGCGTCCAGCCGCGTTGTCCGCGCAGGCCTTCGCGGAACAGCGACCAGGCCGAGTAGCGCGTCTTGTTCATGGCTCAGTCCGGCGCCGACGTTCGCCATGCCAATACACGAGCTGGCCGATGGCAACGAGCAAAACCATGCTGCCGACCACCTTGAACACCGCCAGCGGTTTGTTCGGTTCGGCCAGATCCGGCACGCAGGCCAAAATCATCGAAGCCAGAGTCACCGTGAATCCGACCACGGCCAACACCGTCGCGGTGACGCGGCCGCCGGGCGGGCGGATCACGCCGGGGCCGGCCGGCTGGCCCTGCACGCGTAACACCGCGGTAAACGTGAACAGGTAGGGCATG
>JANYBA010000204.1 GCA_025360985.1 Gammaproteobacteria bacterium
TGCCGATGCCGACCGGCACCGAGATCGCGTGGCCGGTGTTGGTGGCGATCAGGTTGCGCTTGAGGCCGTCGGTCGAGCCAAGCGCGATGCATCGGACGACGCCGTCGCCAAGCTGCTGCTGCACTTCCAGCGTAATCTCCATGTTGGCGATCTTCAACGCGTCGTAGGTCTTCGGCACTTCCTCGCGCGCGAATTCCACGTCGACGACCGCGCCGATGATCTGCACAATCTTGCCCTGGCTCATGTTCTGCATCCTCTAGAAAATTCGTTCGTAACTGGTTCGAATAGAAGTTCGGTCAGACCGCCGCCGCGCCGCCGACGATTTCGGAGATTTCCTGGGTGATCGCCGCCTGCCGGGCCTTGTTGTAGATCAGGTTCAGGGTGCCGATCAGCTTGGTGGCGTTGTCCGAGGCCGACTTCATCGCCACCATGCGCGCCGCCTGTTCGGAGGCGATGTTCTCGAGCAGCGCCTGGTAGACCAGCGACTCGACGTAGCGCTTCATCACGTGGTCGAGCACCACTTCCGGGCTCGGCTCGTAGATGTAGTCCCAGTCGAAGCGGGCCTGCAGCGACTCGGACGGCGGCAGCGGCAGCAGCTGGTCCTGGCGCGGCTTCTGGGTCATGGTGTTGACGAAGTCGTTGTAGCAGAGGAAGACCCGGTCCAGGGTTTTGGCGCTGTAGCTGTCGAGCATCATCTTGACCACGCCGATCAACTGGTCCAGGTGCGGCTTCTCGCCCAGGTGGGTGACCGAGCCAAGCATGCCGACCTTGAGCCGACGGAAGAAGGTCGCGGCCTTCTGGCCAATGCAGACGACATCGACTTCGACGCCCTTGGCTTGCCATTCGCGCATGTCGGCGAGAATGCGGCGGAACATCTGCGAGTTCAGGCCGCCGCACAGGCCGCGGTCGGTGGAGACGACGATGTAGCCGATCCGCTTGATGTCGCCGTGGTCGGCCATGAACGGATGCGTGTACTCGGAGTTGGCCTTGGCGATGTGGCCGATCAGCTGGGTCATCAGGCGGGCATAGGGGCGCGAGCCCTTCATGCGTTCCTGCGCCTTGCGGATCTTCGAGGCCGAGACCATTTCCAGGGCACGGGTCACCTTGCGGGTGTTCTGCACCGACTTGATCTTGGTTTTGATTTCCCTGCCGCCAGCCATCTCGATTCCTCGGTTTCGAAGCGTTGATTACCAGGTGCCGGTCGACTTGAACTCGGAGACCATCGTCTTGAAGACGGCTTCGATGTCCTTGTCCCAGGCGCCGGTGGCGACGATCCGGTTCATCAACTCGCCCTGGGTATTGGCCATGTGCGCGTGCAGGCCTTCCTCGAAGGCGAGGATCTTGTTCATCGGCACGTCGTCGAGGTAGCCCTCGTTGACGGCGTAGATGGACAGTGCCATCTGCGCGGTCGACATCGGCGCGTACTGCTTCTGCTTCATCAGCTCGGTGACGCGCTGGCCGCGCTCGAGCTGCTTGCGGGTGGCTTCGTCGAGGTCGGAGGCGAACTGGGCGAACGCGGCGAGCTCGCGGTACTGGGCGAGCGCGATGCGGATGCCGCCCGAGAGCTTTTTCATGATCGAGGTCTGGGCGGCGCCGCCGACGCGCGACACCGAGATGCCGGCGTTCACGGCCGGGCGGATGCCGGCGTTGAACAGGTCGGTTTCCAGGAAGATCTGGCCGTCGGTGATCGAGATCACGTTGGTCGGCACGAACGCCGAGACGTCGCCGGCCTGGGTCTCGATGATCGGCAGCGCGGTCAGGGAACCGGTCTTGCCTTTGACTTCGCCCTTGGTGAACTTCTCGACGTACTCCTCGTTGACGCGGGCGGCGCGCTCGAGCAGGCGCGAGTGCAAATAGAACACGTCGCCGGGGTAGGCTTCGCGGCCCGGCGGGCGGCGCAGCAACAGCGAGATCTGGCGGTAGGCCACGGCCTGCTTGGACAGGTCGTCGTAAATGATCAGCGCGTCCTGGCCGCGGTCGCGGAAGTACTCGCCCATGGTGCAGCCCGAGTAGGCGCTGATGTACTGCATCGCGGCCGACTCGGAAGCGCCGGCGGCGACCACGATGGTGTGGCCGAGCGCGCCGTTGTCGGCAAGGCGACGAACCACGTTGGCGATGGTCGAGGCTTTCTGGCCGATCGCCACGTACACGCACTTAATGCCGGTGCCCTTCTGGTTGATGATCGCGTCGACGGCCATCGCGGTCTTGCCGGTCTGGCGGTCGCCGATGATCAGCTCGCGTTGGCCGCGGCCGATCGGGATCATCGCGTCGACCGACTTGTAGCCGGTCTGCACCGGCTGCGACACCGACTTGCGCCAGATCACGCCCGGGGCGACCTTCTCGACCGGCTCGCTGAGCGCGGCATTGATCGGACCCTTGCCATCGATCGGCTCGCCGAGCGCGTTGACCACGCGACCGAGCAGTTCCGGGCCGACCGGCACTTCCAGGATGCGGCCGGTGGTCTTGGCGACGTTGCCTTCGCGCAGGTGCTGGTAATCGCCGAGGACCACGGCGCCGACCGAGTCGCGCTCCAGGTTCAGGGCGAGCGCGAACGTGGACATGCCGTTAGGAGCCGGCGGCAGCTCGATCATTTCGCCCTGCATCGCGTCGGCCAGGCCGTGGATGCGCACGATACCGTCGGACACCGAAGTGACGGTGCCTTCGTTGCGGGCTTCGGCGGTCAGCTTGACCTTTTCGATGCGGCTCTT
>JANYBA010000266.1 GCA_025360985.1 Gammaproteobacteria bacterium
TCGCCGAGCCGGCCGCCGCTTGCCCGATGGCGAGGAAATCGCGGGCCACCAGCGAGGCGCCCCCGATCAGGCCCCCGTCAACGTCGGGCTGCGCGAACAGCTCGGCGGCATTGGCGGGCTTCACGCTGCCGCCGTAAAGGATCGGCAGTGAATCGGCAATTCTAGCATTCCGGGCCTGCAATTCGCCACGCAGGAAGGCATGCACTTCCTGGGCCTGCTCGGGCGTGGCGGTCCGGCCGGTGCCGATCGCCCAGACCGGTTCGTAGGCCAGGACGGCGCCGGCGAAGGCCTGGTCGCCGGCCAAGGCGAACACCGGATCGAGTTGCCGCTGGATCGCCCATTCGGTCTGCCCGGCCTCGCGCTGGTGCAAGGTTTCGCCGACGCACAGGATCGGAACCAGGCCGGCGTTGCGGACGGCAACGAATTTCTCGGCGACCCGCTCGCTGGTTTCGGCGTGGTATTCGCGGCGCTCGGAGTGGCCGACGAGCACGTAGCGGCAACCGATGTCGCTGAGCATCCGTCCCGACACTTCGCCGGTATAGGCGCCCTGCTCGTTGACGTCGACGTCCTGGGCGCCGAATTGCAGCCCCCTTTCGCCGTACTGCCGGATCAGTTCCGCGAGGTAGGGAAGCGGCGGCAGGATCGCCAGCGTGACGCCGTCGGGGATATCGGCGGCGATAGCGTCCAACAGATTGGCGGCGCTGACGCGGTCGCCATTCAATTTCCAGTTCCCGGCGACTATCCGCGTACGCTTCATGACTCCCATCGAACGCACGGTCGTGTGCTCGTCCCGAGGTTTCGAGTTTCCGGCTACGATGCGCGTTGGCATTGACCTCTCCCGTCCAGCCGACAGGATAAATCAAAACGCCACCGTACTGTCCGCAGGCCGAGGCGCCGCCCATGAGCTCACCCGGAGTTGCCCTGATCACCGGTGCGTCGAGCGGCATAGGCGAGGCGATCGCCCGGGAATACGCGCGGCGCGGGAAGTCGCTGGTGCTGACTGCGCGCCGGGCCGATCGCCTGGATGCGCTGGCTTTGGAGCTGGGTCGAACCGTGCCCTGCGTCGCAATCGCGGCCGACCTGGCCGACCCGAAGGCCCCCGGCCGATTGTTCGAACAGACCCAGGCGCGAGGCCTGTTCGTGGAGACCCTGGTCAACAACGCCGGCTATGGCGTCCCCGGTCGTTTCCTGTCGAGCGAATGGCGGGTGCATGCGGATTTCATGCAAGTGCTGATGGTGGCCGTGGCCGAACTGAGCCACCTGTACCTGCCGGCGATGGAAGCCGCGGGCCGCGGCCGCATCCTCAATATCGCGTCGCTGGCCGGGCTCGTGCCCGCGTCCGCGGGGCACACCCTCTATGGCGCGAGCAAGGCCTGGCTGATCCGGTTTTCCGAAGCCCTGGCGGCGGAATGCGCACCGCGCGGCGTGCACGTCACGGCGCTGTGCCCGGGCTTCACCCGTTCGGAATTCCACGACGCCAATGGCATGCGCGGCAAGGTCTCCAAGATGCCGCGCTGGCTCTGGCAAACCAGCGAAGAGGTCGCACGGATCGGCGTGGACGCGGTCGAGGCTGGCCGGGTCCGCGTCGTCGCCGGCGGCCTCAATCGCTTCTTCGCTGTTGCCGCCAAGCACATGCCCGAATCCCTCGCCCGCGGCCTGGCGGCGCGAAGTTCACGCAAGTTCCGCGACAACCGGTAGCCTTGCCGCGATGAAGCCGACCGCGACGTCCACGCCCCGCATCCTGCCCTACCGCAAGCCGGTCGAAGGCCGCGATTACTGGCTGGTCGAAGATGCCCTGGGCAACGCCGCCGCCGTGCGCGAACGCACGCTGGGCCGCCACGACTGGATCGAGGGATTCCCACGCAAGCCGGAATCCTGGCCGGGCATGCGGGTCATCCCCGGGCTGGAAGCCGACGAACTCGCGATCATCGAAGGCCACGCCCGCCGCACGACCGGCGTGGAAAAGTTCTGGGTGGTGCCGGCGCAGGACGGCGCCCACCTCAACCACAACTGCGTGCAAGTCGTCGGCGAGGAAGATTGCCAGGCCCGCCCGCATACGGATTCGCTGAAGCTGTGCAAGTACGCGGCCGTGCTCTACCTCAACCCCGACGTGCCCGACGATTGCGGCACCAGCTTCTACCGCCAGCGCCTGCCGAACGGCCAGCTCGGCGGCAACTTCGTCTCGCCGCCGCACGCCAACCTGGTCGAGGCGCTCGGCATGCGCTTCGTGCCGGGCAATTCCTTCGTCGAGGACGTGCGCGTCGACCACCGCTTCAACCGCCTGCTGGTCTATCGCGCGAACATGATCCACAGCGCGACGGCGTACTGGGGGTTCGAACTCGCCGAGAAACGCATGGCGGCGGTGTTTTTCTGGATGGCGTGATGGGCCGATCTAGACCAGCTTGATCTCGCGCAGGCGTTGCATCAGGTAGTCGTAGGCTGTGATCGGTTCCGGATAGCGATTCGGGTTCGCGGCGGAGATGCAGCCCGGCAGCGTTTCGATCAGGAAATCCGGATTCGGGTGCAGGAAAAACGGCGTCGAGTAGCGGGCCCGGCGCGCCTTGTCGCCCGGCGGGTTGACCACGCGATGCGTGGTGGACGGGAACACGTGGTTGCTCAGGCGCTGCAGCATGTCGCCGATATTGACAACGATGGTGTCGGCTTCGGCGGTGAACGGCACCCATTCGCCCTTGCGCGACAGCACTTCCAGGCCCTCGGCGCTCGCGCCGACCAATAGCGTGATCAGGTTTATGTCCTCGTGCGCGCCGGCGCGCACGTTCGGGCGTGTTTGTTCAGAATCAGTTTCCGCCGTGATCGGCGGGTAGTGAATCGGCCGCAGGATCGAATTGCCGAAGTCGGTCTTGTCGGCAAACCAGTTTTCGGCCAGTCCCAGATTCAAGGCGAGCGCGGACAGGACGCGCGAACCGAGTTCGTCGAGGGCGGCATGGAGATCGAGCGCGTAGCGGCGGAATTCGGGAACTTCCCGGGGCCACAGGTTCGGCGGCATGACCGCGGCGTAACGCGAGTCGCGCGGGATCTCGCGGCCGACATGCCAGAATTCCTTGAGATCGTGCGCGCTCAGCCCCTTGGCGGTCTCGACCCCGAACGGGGTATAGCCGCGAGCGCCGCCGCTGCCGACCGCAGCGTAAGCGCGTTTGGTCGCCTCGGGGAGCGCGAAAAAGGCCTTGGCCTCGGCCTCG
>JANYBA010000295.1 GCA_025360985.1 Gammaproteobacteria bacterium
CTTCCAGCATCAAGGTGGCCGAAGCGGCCAAGGTGATAGAAAACACCCAGCGGGATCTCAACATAGCTTTCATGAACGAGCTTGCGCTGATCTTCGACCGGATGGGGATAGACACCAATGAGGTGCTGGAAGCTGCCGGCACCAAGTGGAATTTCATGCCGTTCCGCCCGGGCCTGGTCGGTGGCCACTGCATCAGCGTCGATCCCTACTACCTCACGCACAAGGCGCAGGAACTCGGCTACCAGCCCGAGGTAATCCTGGCCGGCCGGCGCATCAACGACGGCATGGGCCCCTACGTCGCCGCGCAGGTCTTGCGCCTGATGCTCGATGCCGGAATCAATCCGACCGGCGCGCGAGTGCTGGTGCTTGGCCTGGCCTTCAAAGAAAACTGCCCGGACCTGCGCAATACCCGGGTCGTCGATGTCGTGCGTGAACTGTCCGCGTGTAATGCCGTGGTCGAAGTACACGACCCATGGGTGGATGCGGCGGCGGCGCACGAGGAATACGGGCTGACCCTGGTCGAGCATCCAGAGCGGGGCAGTTACGATGCCGTCGTGCTCGCCGTCGGGCACCGCCAGTTCGCGGCGCTGGGCGCGGCCGGCGTGCGCGCGTTCGGCAAACCCGGTGCCGTGGTCTACGACGTCAAGTCGGTGTTGCCGCAGGGCAGCGCGGACGGGAGGCTGTGATGAAGGTACTGGTCACCGGCACCGCCGGCTTCATCGGTTCGCATGTGGCGATGCGCCTGCTCGAGCGCGGCGATGAAGTGATCGGCTTGGACAACTTGAGCGACTATTACGACGTCAATTTGAAGCGGGCGCGACTGGCCCGTTTCGCCGACCAACCGGGCTACACGCACGTCACGGCCGACCTCGCCGATCGGTCCGCGGTCGAAGCGATCTTCGCGCAACACCGGCCGACCCGCGTGATCAACCTGGCGGCGCAGGCCGGCGTGCGCTATGCCGCCGAGAACCCGCACGTCTATGTCAGCAGCAACATCACCGGTTTCCTGCATGTGCTCGAAGGCTGCCGGCAGCACGGCGTCGAACACCTGGTGTTCGCATCGACCAGTTCGGTCTACGGCGCCAATACCCGGATGCCGTTTTCCGAGCACCAGCCCACCGAGCACCCGCTGACCCTGTACGCAGCGAGCAAGAAAGCCAACGAAGTGATGGCGCACAGCTATGCCCATCTGTACGGCATTCCGGGCACCGGCCTGCGTTTCTTCACCGTCTACGGTCCGTGGGGCAGGCCAGACATGGCGCTGTTCCTGTTCACCAAGGCGATCCTCGCCGGCGAACCGATCAAAGTCTTCAACCATGGCCGGCACAAGCGCAGCTTCACCTACATCGATGACATCGTCGAAGGCGTGGTGCGCACGCTCGACCGGGTGCCGTTGGCGAATCCGGACTGGCGTGGCGACGCGCCCGATCCGGCGACCAGCAGCGCTCCCTACCGGCTCTACAACATCGGCAACGAACGGCCGGTGGAGCTATTGCGTTACATCGAAGTGCTCGAGCAATGCCTGGGCCGCAAGGCGCGCATGGAGATGCTGCCGCTGCAGGCCGGCGACGTGCCGGACACCGAGGCCGACGTGACCGACTTGGTCGCCCGCGTCGGCTACCGGCCGGTGGTGTCGGTGGAAGAAGGCGTCGAGCGCTTCGTGCGCTGGTACCGCGATTACCACCGCACCTGAGGCGAACTCAGCAGCAGCCGTGGTCCCCGAATGAGGACTCGCCCGCTTGCGCGCCGACGCCGCGGGTGAGCCCCGCTTCGCTGGCGTGGAAGTGTTCGGCGACCACGCGGGCAACCGCGGCGGTGACCTTCTTGCCAGTCGGGATGTGCAGGAATTCGTTCGGGCCGTGGGCATTCGAATGCGGTCCGAGCACGCCGGTGATCATGAACTGCGCGCCCGGGAATTTCTCGCCGAGCATGCCCATGAAAGGGATCGTGCCGCCTTCGCCCATGTACATCGCCGGGGCGCCGAAACATTCCTGGCTGGCGCGGTCGATCGCCGTTTCCAGCCAGGGCGCCAGCACCGGCGCGTTCCAACCGGTGGACGACTTTTCCACCTCGAATTCGACCCGCGCGCCGTACGGCGGGTGCTCGGTGAGCAGGCGCTGGAGCGTCTCGCTGGCCATTTTCGGATTCAGTGTCGGCGGCAGCCGGAGGCTGAGCTTCACCGCTGTCTGCGGCCGCAGCACGTTGCCGGCATTGCCCAGCGGCGGCAGGCCATCGGCGCCGGTGATCGACAGCATCGGCCGCCAGGTGCGGTTGAGCACCAACTCGGTGAGATTGGGCGACATCGGCACGATGTCGGGCAGCCACGGGAATTTGTCGTAGACCGCGGTCCCCAGCACATCGGCCGCGCGCTCGGCCTGGGCCAGGCGGTCGGCAGGAACCTCCACGTGCAACTCCGACAACAGGATCGTGCCGGTGGTTTCGTCCTCGAGGCGCGACAGCAATTGCCGCAGCAGGCGGAAGCTCGACGGCACGATGCCGGAGGCGTCGCCGGAATGCACGCCTTCGCTCAGCACACTGACGCGCAGGTTGCCGCCGGCGATGCCGCGGAGCGAAGTCGTGCACCAGAGCTGGTCGTAGTTGGCGCAGCCCGAATCCAGGCAAACGACCAGCGACGGCGTGCCGATGCGTTCCGCGAGGTGGTCGACGTAGTAGGGGAGGTCGTAGCTGCCCGATTCCTCGCAGGCCTCGATCAGCACCACGCAGCGTTGGTGCGGGTGGCCTTGCTCGCGCAGGGCCTGGATCGCGGTCAGCGAGCCGAACAGCGCGTAGCCGTCGTCGGCGCCGCCGCGGCCGAACAATTTGTCGCCGCGGATGACCGGGGTCCAGGGGCCGAGGCCGTCGGCCCAGCCGGTCATTTCCGGCTGCTTGTCCAGGTGCCCGTAGAGCAGGACGCAATCGTCGGAAGGCGTGCTGGTGCCGAAAGCCGGGATTTCGATGAAGATCAGCGGCGTGCGCCCGGTCAGGCGCACGACTTCGAGTTTCATGCCGGCGATCGGCTGCTTCCGGGCCCAATCGGCGAGCAGGTCGGTGGCGGCATCCATGAAGCCATGGGTCTGCCAGCTGCTGTCGAACATCGGCGACTTGTTCGGGATGCGGATGTATTCGACCAGCTTCGGGACGATTTCGCCGTCCCAAGCCTCGCCGACGAAGCTGGCGATCTTGGCGCTATCCATGAACGGTGGCTCCTTGGGGTTCCGGTAGGAAATCACCGACCCCGCTTGGGTCGATCTTCGCCAGTGATTATGACGAATCGGATGATGGAGATGCCCGTGCCCCATGTCGAGACTGGGTTCACCGGCACGGCCCGCGCCGCGCCGGACCACCCATTCCAATACTAGGAGCTCTCCATGAAGTCGTTCGCCCTGATCCTGAAGTCCCTCGTCCTGTCCGCCCTGCTGGTCGGTTCAGCTTTTGCCGCCGAGAAGGTCAATATCAACACCGCCGATGCGCCGACCCTGGACCGCGTCCTCGTCGGCGTCGGCCCGAGCAAGGCCGAAGCGATCGTCGCCTACCGCAAGGCCAATGGCGCCTTCCGCAGCGCCGACCAGCACGCCTCGGTCAAAGGCATCGGCCTGGCCACGATCGAAAAGAACCGCGACCGCATCGTCGTCGCTGGCGGCGCCGCGCCGGCGCCCGCGCGTCCGGCTCCGGCGGCGAAGCCCGCTGCCCACCACTGAGCTAGAAAAAGGGGTCAGATCCCTTTTCGGTTGAGGCATCCCATGGAAAAGGGATCTGACCCCTTTTTCTCTACGCGCTTGATCGGGTGCATGGGTGCTTCCACAATCCACCCATGCGCATCACCTTGCTGCCCGCCAACGAATACACCCGCGTTCGCTGGAAGAACGGCCTGGGCTGGACCCGCGAAATCCTGCGCGTTCCCCAGGATGCACCGGAGTGGGACTGGCGCGTTTCGATCGCCGAAGTCGACCAGGGCGGCCCGTTCTCGATCTTCGAAGGCTGCGAGCGCGAGCTGGTGTTGTTGTCCGGCAATGGCATGCGCCTGGACTTCGACGATGGCCAATCCATCGAATTGCAGCCACCGCATGGCAAGCACCAGTTCTCCGGCGAGCGGCCCCTGGCGGCCGAACTGATTTCCGGCCCGACCACCGATTTCAACCTGATCTGGCGGCGCGACCGGATCGCCACGCAACTCCTGCACCGGCCCTTGGTCGGACCGATGCTGTTCTTCGCCGAACCGGGCGTGTCGTGGTTCGTTTACCAGCTCGCCGGGCGCGCCGAGATCAGGGACCAGGCCCAGCCGGCGATGCTGGAGACCGGCGACTCGGCGCTGTTGCAACCGTCAGGCCGCAGCCACCGCCTGGTACTCGACGGCGGCGGCGAAGTGCTGCTGGCGCGCATCGCAACGCGCTGATCAGCGGTCGTCGCGGGTCCAGACGGCGTCGGCATCGACGGCCACCGGGAACTTCGCGGTCGGCAGGTAGGCCGGCGCGCACAGCGCTTCTCCGGTGCGGACATCGAATTTGGCGCCATGGCGCGGGCACTCCACCGAGAATCCCTCGATCGGACCGCCGGCCAGTTCGCCGCCATCGTGCGTGCAGACGTCCTCGATGGCGTAGAGCTCGCCGTCGATATTGAACACCGCGATCGCGGTATCGCCATCGAAGGCGACCTGGAATTCGCCGGGCAGCAATTCGGAGGTAGCGCAGACCCGGATCCAGCCGTTCACAACGGCTTTTCCAGGATCTCGAAGCGCAGGTCGGCGCGCTTGGGCATGCCGAAATTATCGTCGTCGTACGGGAAAGGCTTCTTGATGCCGGTTCGGCGGTAGCCTCTGCGCTCGTAGTACGCGATGAGCTCATCGCGGATATCGAGGACGGACATGCGCATCGCGTTCATGCCCCATTCTCCGCGGGCGACGCGCTCGGCTTCGGCCAGCACCGCCTTGCCGATGCCGCCCGCCTGTTGGGTCGGATCGACCGAAAACATGCCGAAATAGCCGGCGTCGTCCTCGACCGCCACGTGCGCGCAAGCAATCAGTTCGCCGTCGCGTTCGGCCAAGACGATGCGGCTGCGCGATTGCACAAGGATCGCCTCGATCTCGTCGGGACCGGTGCGACGACCATCGAGGAAATCGGCCTCGGTGGTCCAGCCGGCGCGGCTGGCGTCGCCGCGGTAGGCCGATTCGACGAGGGCGACGACTGCCGCAATATCGGCCGCGGCGGCGGCTCGAAACACAAGAGGGCTCATCCGAGCATTTTCCTGACCTTGTCGATGGTCGTGACCAGCGCATCTATCTCCGTGGTCGTATTGTAGAAGGCCAGCGAAGCCCGGCAGGTGGCCGGCACGCCGTAGAACTGCATCAGCGGATGCGCGCAGTGGTGGCCGGAACGCACCGCGATGCCTTCAAGGTCGAGCAGGGTGGCGAGGTCGTGGGCATGCGCGCCCTCGACCAGGAAGGAAATCAACGCGGCTTTCTGTTGCGCCTGGCCGATGATGCGCAGGCCAGGAACCATCGACAGCCTCTCGGTCGCGTAAGCCAGCAGCGACTGCTCGCGCGCTTCGATCGCGGCCATGCCCAGCGCCGACAGATAGTCCACGGCCGCGCCGAGCCCGACCACACCGGCGATATTGGGCGTGCCCGCTTCGAACTTGTGCGGCGGGTCGTTGAAGGTGGTCTTCTCGAAGCGCACTTCCTTGATCATTTCGCCGCCGCCGAGGAAGGGCGGCATCGCCAGCCAGTGTTCGCGCCGCGCCCAAAGGCCGCCGGTGCCGGTCGGGCCGAGCATCTTGTGGCCGGTGAAGGCGTAGAAATCGCAACCCAGCGCGGCGATGTCGACCGGACGGTGCGGCACCGCCTGAGATCCGTCGACCACGGTCGCGATCCCGCGTCGGCGCGCCTCGCGGCAGATCTCGGCGATCGGGTTCACCGTGCCGAGCACGTTCGACACGTGGGTCACGCCGAGGATCTTCACTTCCGGCGTCATGGCTTTCCACAAGGCGTCGAGATCGAGCTCGCCAGCGGGCGTGATCTCGGCGACCTTGATGGTCGCGCCGCAGCGTTCGGCGATCAGTTGCCAGGGCACGATATTGGCATGGTGTTCCATGCGCGTGAGCAGGATCGTCTCGCCCGGCCGCAGCCGGGGCAGGGCGAAGCTGTAGGCGACCAAGTTGATCGCTTGCGTGGTGCCCGAGGTCAGTACGAGATCGTCGGGCCGCACGTTCAGGAATGCGGCGAGTCGCTTGCGCGCGCCTTCGTAGGATTCGGTCGCCTCGCCACCGAGCGTATGCACCGCGCGCGACACGTTGGCATTGTGGCGCCGGTAGAAATCGTCGACCGCCTCGATCACGGCGGCGGGTTTTTGCGAAGTATTGGCCGAGTCGAGGTAGACCAGGGGCTTGCCGTGCACGCGTCGCGACAAAACCGGGAAATCGGCGCGCCGCGCCTGCCAGTCGATCGCCGTCACGGCGCCAGCTCCGGCAGCGACAGTCGTGCCTCGAGAATATCCGACAGCGATTCGACCAGCGCGGGGTCCGGGAGGATGGCGAGTACTTCCTTGCAGAACGCCAGCGTCAGCAAGGCCCTGGCCTGGTCTTCGGGAATGCCGCGCGAGCGCAGGTAGAACAGGGCGGTGTCGCTGAGCCGCCCGACGGTAGCGCCGTGCGCGGCCTTGACCTCGTCGGCGTGGATTTCCAGCACTGGCTGGGTGTCGATCTCGGCGCTGTCGGACAGCAGCAGGTTCTTGCTCGACAGCATCGCGTCGCTGCCGTCGGCGCCGGCGCGGATGGTGATGCCGCCGTGGAAGGCAACGCGGCCGCGGCCGTTGGCCAGCCCGCGCCAGCGCAGGTCGCAACTCGTGTCGCGGGCAACGTGCTCGATGCCCAGGCGCGTATCGACATGCTGGCGGCCCGCGGCGAGCAGGGCGCCACCGGCGATCACGCGCGCGTGTTCGCCCTGCAACGAAACATTGAGTTCGTGCCGCGACAGCCCGGACCCGAGTTCGAGGTCGATGCGCCGGTACTCGGCCTTCGAGGCCAGCACGGCGTCGGTGCGGGCGATCAGGGTCGCGCCGGCGCCGTCATCCTGCACGCGGGCGTGGACCAGGCGGCTGCCCGGCTTGAGATGCACGTGCACCAGTTGGTTGCCAAGGTGCCGATGCGCGCCGACGGTGAGGTGGTGTTCGATCACGGTCAGCGTGGCGCTCTCGCGCAGTTCGATCAGGTGGCGGGCGTGGCTCGCAAGGTCGGCGTCGGCCGGCGCCGCGACGAATACCAGGTGCAGCGGCGAAGCCACCTGCGCGTCGGCCTCGACGCGCACGATCGCGCCGTCGCGGGCGTGCGCGGCATTGAGCCGCGCGAAGGCCTCGTCGGCCCGGTCGAAGCGACGTTCGAGGAAATTCACCGCCCGGCTGTCGGCGCCGGCCAGCGCCTGCGACAAGGGCTGCACCGACAGCCCGGGAGCGAGCCCATCGAGCGCCGACAGCGCGGCATCGAAACGGCCGTTGACGAAGACGACGCGCGGCGCGGGAATGGCGGCGAGCGCGCCGGGATCGATCGCGACTGGCGTGGCCGACGTCGCGAACTTGCGCGCCGACAGCGCCCGCAGGCTGGTGTACTTCCAGGTTTCGTTGCGGGGTCCGGGCAGGCCGCCAATCGGCTCCGACAGCGCGGCGAGCGTGACGCTCATGGCGCGATCCTATCCTTCACCCAGGCGTAGCCGTGCGCCTCGAGTTCGAGCGCGAGATTCGGGCCGCCGGACTCGACGATGCGGCCCTCGGACAGCACGTGCACGATGTCGGGCTTGATGTAGTCGAGCAGGCGCTGGTAATGAGTGATCACCAGGAAGGCGCGGTCGGGCGAGCGCATCAGGTTGACGCCATCGGCGACCGCCTTGAGTGCGTCGATATCCAGGCCGGAATCGGTTTCGTCGAGGATCGCCAGCTTCGGTTCCAGCAGCGCCAACTGGAAGATCTCGTTGCGCTTTTTCTCGCCGCCGGAGAAGCCTTCGTTTACCGCGCGGTGCAGGAGCTCGTCCTTCAGGTGCAGGACCGAAAGCTTTTCGCGCACCCGTTTCAGGAACTGCATCGAATCCAGTTCTTGCTCGCCACGATGCTTGCGCTGCGCGTTCAGGGCCGCGCGCAGGAAATAGGTGTTGTTCACGCCCGGGATCTCGACCGGATACTGGAAGGCGAGGAACACGCCCTCGGCGGCGCGAATCTCTGGTTCCAGCGCGAGCAGATCGCGGCCCTCGAACATCACCGAGCCTTCGGTGACTTCGTAACCTTCACGACCGGCGAGGACATTGCCGAGCGTGGACTTGCCGGCGCCATTCGGGCCCATCAGGGCGTGCACCTGGCCGGCCTGC
>JANYBA010000380.1 GCA_025360985.1 Gammaproteobacteria bacterium
GCCCGCGCCCGCGACGCCTTGCTCAACGAGGCGCTGGCGGTCGAGGAGAACCTCGAGGAGCACAAGCCCTCGGCGGGCCTGCTCGCGATCGACGGCATGGACGAGCACACCGCCTACATCCTGGCCTCGCGCGGCGTCGTCACGCCGGACGACCTGGCCGAGTTGGCGGTGGACGACATCCTCGATATCGAAGGCATGGACGCCGAACACGCGGGTCACCTGATCATGACGGCGCGTGCCGAGGAGATCGCCCGCCTGGAACGGGGCGAATGAGTTGATCGAAACACAGCGGCACCGATTCGATACCAGGCGCGCTGAGCGCCGCATGCAAGGGATAGCTACCGATGTCTGAAGTCACCGTGGGATCGCTGGCCAATGTGCTGGGAATGCCGGTCGAGAAGCTGCTGGAGCAGCTGGCAGGCGCCGGCATGGTCTTCAGCGGGCCGGAGCAGGTGGTCAGCAGCACCGAGAAGATGAAGCTGCTGGGCTTCCTGCGCCGCACCCACGGCAAGGACGACAAGCCGGCCGAAGCGGCCGCGCCCAGGCAGATCACGCTCAAGCGCCGCAAGGTCGAGGAGCTGACTGTCAGCGCCGGCAAGGCCCGGACCACGGTCGCGGTGGAAGTGCGCCAGAAGCGCACCTACATAAAGCGCGACCAGGCCGACGCGCCGCCCGCCACGACCGAGCATGAGGAAGTATTGCGCAAGCTGGCCGAGGCCAAGCTTCGCCAGCAGGCGGAGCTTGATGCGCTCGACGAAGGCGATCGCAAGCGCAAGCTCGAGGAGATTGCCCGCCAGGAAGCCGAGGAAGCGGCGCGCAAGGCCAAGGAAGTCGCGGCGGTCGTCGCGCCGATTCCGGTGCTGCCGGTCGTCTCCGACGACGCGCCCGGCGAAGTCCGCAAGGACAAGCACGCCCCGCGCCCGCACAAGGTCGACTTGCCGCGCCCGGACGCCAAGCTGGCGCCCGCCGGCAAGACCACGCCACGGCACAAGGCGCGCGGCTCGCACGCCATGGTCGACAACGAGGGCGACGACGAATCGACGCCGCGTATCGTCGCTGGCGTCGCCGGCCAGTTGCACCTGACCGCCGATGAACGCGCCCGCCGCGGCGCCGCCGGCACCCGCAAGAAGCCGCGCGGCAAGGTCGCCGAGCCCTCGCGCACCGGTTCCGCCCAGCACGGCTTCTCCAAGCCGACCGCGCCGATCCTGCGCGAGGTCTTCATTGGCGACAACATCCTGGTGTCCGAGCTCGCGAACAAGCTGGCGCTGAAGGGCAGCGAGATCGTCCGCGCGCTGTTCAAGATGGGAATGATGGTCACCATCAACGAAGTGATCGACCACGACACCGCGGTGCTGGTGGTCGAGGAACTCGGCCACAAGGCGACGAAAGCTGCCGACGACGACGCCGAGCAGACGCTCGAGGCGCTGGCTGTCGTCGACCAGGGCAACCGGACGATCCGGCCGCCCGTGGTCACGATCATGGGCCACGTCGACCACGGCAAAACGTCGCTGCTCGACTTCATCCGTCGCTCCAAGGTCGCCTCCGGCGAGGCTGGCGGCATCACCCAGCACATCGGCGCCTACCACGTCGAAACCGGCAAGGGCGTCATCACTTTCCTCGACACGCCCGGCCACGCCGCCTTTACTTCCATGCGCGCCCGCGGCGCCAAGCTCACCGACATCGTCGTGCTGGTGGTCGCCGCCGACGACGGCGTGATGCCGCAGACCGAGGAAGCGGTCAACCACGCGCGCGCCGCCAAGGTGCCGCTGCTGATCGCCGTCAACAAGATGGACAAGCCCGACGCCAACCCCGACAACGTCAAGCAGGGCTTGGTCAAGCTCGAAGTCGTGCCGGAAGAGTGGGGCGGCGACGTCCAGTTCGTGCCGGTGTCGGCCAAGACCGGCATGGGCGTGGACGCCTTGCTCGACGCCATTCTCGTGCAGTCCGAGATCATGGAACTGCGCGCCGTCGTCGATGGCCGCGCCACCGGCGTGGTGATCGAATCCTCGCTCGACAAGGGTCGCGGCCCGGTCGCCACCGTCCTCGTCCAGTCGGGTACGCTCAAGAAGGGCGACTACCTCGTGTGCGGCGTGCAGTACGGCCGCGTGCGCGCCCTGTTCGACGAGAACGGCAAGCAGTCCGATTCCGCCGGTCCGTCGATTCCGGTGCAGGTGCTCGGCCTGTCCGGCGTGCCCGATGCCGGCGACGATTTCGTCGTGGTCGCGGACGAGCGCCTGGCCCGCGAGGTCGCCGAACAGCGCGACGCCAAGAAACGCGAGTCGCGCCTGGTCAAGCAACCCGGCGCCAAGATGGAAGACGTCATCGCCCAGATGGGCCAGGCCAACGGCCAGCAGTCGCTCAACCTGGTCATCAAGGCCGACGTGCAGGGTTCCGCCGAAGCCTTGCGCGAATCGCTGACCGCGCTGTCGAACGACATGATCCGGATCAACGTGATCACGTCGGGCGTCGGTGGCATCACCGAGTCGGACGCCACTTTGGCTGCGGCTGCCAAGGCGGTTGTCATCGGCTTCAACGTCCGCGCCGACGCCAGCGCGCGCCGGGTCATCGAAAGCAGCGGGCTGGACCTGCGCTACTTCTCGATCATCTACGACGTTATCGACCAGGTGAAACAGGTTGCCTCGGGCTTGCTCGGCAAGGAAGTGCGCGAGGAAATCCTCGGCATCGCCGAAGTCCGCGACGTGTTCCGCAGTTCCAAGTTCGGCGCGGTCGCCGGTTGCCTGGTGCTCGAGGGCACCGTCCGCAAGTCCAAGCCGATCCGCGTACTGCGCAACAGCGTCGTCGTCTTCGAGGGCGAACTGGAATCGCTGCGTCGCTTCAAGGACGCGGTCGAGGAAGTCCGCAGCGGCACCGATTGCGGCATCGCCGTGAAGGCCTACAACGACGTCCGCCCGGGCGACATGATCGAATGCTTCGAGCGGATCGAGTTCCAGCGTAGCCTCTGATGCCGAGCAAGAGCTTCCACCGCACCGACCGGGTCGCCGCCCAGCTGCGCCGCGACCTGGGGATGCTGGTGCACCAGGCCGTGCGCGAGCACGGCCTGCCTTCGGTCAGCGTCTCGGACGTGGAAGTCACCCGCGACATGGCCCACGCCAAGGTCTTCGTCACCGCCTTGATGCCGGAGAATTCGCGCGAAGCGGTCAAGGCGCTGAAAGAGCTGGCGCCGGAAATCCGTCACCGGCTTTCGCAGGCGGTGCGCATGCGGCACACGCCTGAACTGCATTTTCATTACGACGATTCGGTCGACAAGGGCGAGCGCATCGACGCGCTGCTGCGCGACAATCCGCCCGCGGACGAGTCCTGAGCGCGCTTGCTGGTCGGGTTTCAGCCCCGACTTAGCGCCGCCAAAGACGTCGTGGCTGAACCCCTCCCGCAATCGCGCCATGAATAAGCTTCCGCGCACGATCTTCCGCCCGCTCGACGGCATCCTGCTGCTCGACAAGCCCGCAGGCCTGAGTTCGAACCAGGCGCTGCAACGCGTGCGCCATTTGTTTCGCGCCGAAAAGGCCGGGCACACCGGCAGCCTCGATCCACTCGCCACCGGCCTGTTGCCGTTGTGTTTCGG
>JANYBA010000386.1 GCA_025360985.1 Gammaproteobacteria bacterium
CATTCTTCGCCGCCATGAATGGTCTGCCATGAATTGTCTGCCATGAACCACCAACCGCCACCGCAACCCGCGTTCAACGCGCGCATCTCGCCACGCGGTGCCTTGGACGTGCTCTCGCGCGACGAGATTGCCCGCCTCGGCGACGCTTCCCGTGGCGGCCTGCACGAACTGCTGCGTCGCTGCGCCTTGGCGGTGCTTACCACCGGCAGCGATTCCGACGATCCGCGCGCCACCCAGCAGCGCTACCCGGATTTCGAATTGCGCGTGCTGCAACAGGACCGCGGCATCAAGATCGAGTTGAAGAACGCGCCGTCGCTGGCCTTCGTCGACGGCGAAATAATCCGCGGCGTCGCCGACCTGCTGTACGCGGTCGTGCGCGACATCGCCTACACGGCCATCGAGATCCAGGAGGGCGGCAAGTTCGACCTCGGTACCAGCGAGGGCTGCACGGGGGCGGTGTTCGAGATCCTGCGCAATGCCCGGGTGCTGCGCCCGCACGTCGAGCCGAACCTGGTGGTGTGCTGGGGCGGCCATTCGATCGGGCGCGACGAATACGTCTACACCAAGAAGGTCGGTTACGAACTCGGCCTGCGCCGGCTCGACATCTGCACCGGCTGCGGCCCCGGCGCCATGAAGGGGCCGATGAAGGGCGCCACCATCGCCCACGCCAAGCAGCGCCGGCACAACAACCGCTACATCGGCATCACCGAACCCGGGATCATCGCCGCCGAGTCGCCCAACCCGATAGTCAACCACCTGGTGATCATGCCGGACATCGAGAAGCGGCTCGAAGCCTTCGTCCGGCTCGGCCATGGCTTCATCGTGTTTCCCGGCGGCGTCGGCACCGCCGAGGAAATCCTGTACTTGCTCGGCCTGCTGCTGCACCCCGACAACGCCGGATTGCCGTTCCCCCTGGTGCTCACCGGTCCGGCGGCGTCGGCCGACTATTTCGCCCAGATCGATCGCTTCCTGCGCGCGACCCTCGGCGCCGCGGCGACCTCGCGCTACCGGATCATGATCGACCAGGCCGCGGAAGTGGCCGCGGCGATGGTCAAGGGCGTGCGCCAGGTGCGCGAACACCGGCTGGACGGCCACGACGCCTTCTTCTTCAACTGGTCGCTGCGGATTCCGCACGAGTTCCAGCAACCGTTCGTCCCCAGCCACGAGGCCATGGCCGCCCTCGACCTCCATCGCAACCAGCCGCCCCACCAACTGGCGGCGCACCTGCGGCGGGCGTTCTCAGGCATTGTCGCCGGCAACGTCAAGGAAGACGCCATGCGCCGCATCGAAGCGCGCGGGCCGTTCGAGATCCACGGCGATCCTGAGGTGATGCAGGCGCTGGATGGCCTGCTGGCTGCCTTCGTCGGCCAGCGGCGGATGAAGATCAGCGGCGACTACCGGCCCTGCTACCAGCTACGCGGCTGAATTATTTCCGGCGCCAGCAGTAATCGGCGTCGCCCGCGCTGATGCACTTGTTGGCCACGCCGGCAGTGGCGCCAGCGGAGCAATCGGTGCCGTAGTTCAGGGTGAAATTACCGCATTTCGGATCGCTCGCCATCTGGCCCTTGCGGGTCGCCGTGATGGAATACGTCGTGGTCGTGTTGGTCGGGACGGTGATGTCGTAGTACTTGAGCGCGCCATTGTAGTTGGCCGTCGACGACGGTGTGATCACACTGGCCAAAATGCCATAGCCGGTGTTGTAACTGCGCCATTTTTCTTCTTGCTGCTGGATGTCGGCGATCGCCTGGATCGCTTCGGTGCGCTTGCTCTTGCGCAGTTGCTCGTTGAGCAGCGGCAAGGCGATCGCCGCCAGGACGGCGATCACCGCCACCACCACCATCAGCTCGATCAAGGTAAACCCGCGGACTTTCGCCATGACCCATCCCCCGATTTGGGTATCATCCTAGCATCCGGTAGCCCGGGTCCGCGGGGGGCGTTGGTCCCCCCAGCCCTGCCGTTCGTCCGGGAAACCTTGCCCCGGTCGGGGGCCGGCCGTTAAATCCACACTGATGACAGGGGCATGTATGACCTATCCACCTCGCCGGCTGCTGGGTTTCACCTTGATCGAGCTGATGGTCACGATCGCCGTCGTCCTGACGTTCGCGATCCTGGCGGTGCCCTCGTTCCAGTCCCTGCGCCAGCGCTCGGCCCTGCGCGGCGCCGGCGACCAGATGCTCAGCCTGTGGAACCAGGCCCGGTTCGAGGCCGCCAAGCGCAATTCGAACGTCAAGGTCGCGATCGTGCAGAGCAGCAACGGCGCGGCCTACTGTTTCGGCGCCGCCACCACGGCCAGCGTGAGCGTGACCACTTCCTGCAATTGCTTCGATGCCGCCGCCAGCACCGACGCCTGCAACGTCATCCTGTATCCCGGCACCGCGACTTCGGATACGACGCTGGCCTGGTCGAGGGTAAAGCTTTCCGGCGTCACCCTGGGCGGCTCGAACTGGCCGACCGTGTCTGCGATTGGCCAGGCCGTGATCGAGCCCAAGCGCACCGCATTGACTGCCAGCTCCGCGGCGGGGACGGTCACCCTGGATGGTCCGGCCCTGAGCAACAAGGCGTACAAGCTGCGGCTCAGCGTCGACCAATTCGGACGGGGAATGCTCTGTGAACCGAATTCGGCGGTGGACAAGCTGAGCGACTACCACAACCAGAGGTGCCCATGATCCCGATCGCCAGCAGGAATCCAATGGCGCCCTTGGCGCCGCGCGGCCAGCGGGGTTTCAGCCTGGTCGAACTGATGGTCGCCCTGGTGGCGGGCCTGATCGTTTCCGCCGCCGCCCTGTCTTTTTTCTTTTCCAGCATGGTCAGCAACGGCAAGTACGTGCAATCGACGCGGGTCACGCAGGAACTGCGTAACAGCCTCGACCTGATCTCGCGCGACCTGCGCCGCGCCGGTTACGACCAGAATGCCCTCGGACTGCTGGCGACCGCCACCGCTTCGCCATTTTCGCG
>JANYBA010000392.1 GCA_025360985.1 Gammaproteobacteria bacterium
GCGGAACTGTTCGATCGGGACGATGCCCTCGGACTTGAGGCCGGCGTTGATGACCACGACGTCGGAGCGGATCTCGATCACGATGCCTTTGACAATCGCGCCCGGCTTGAGCTTGGCGATGGCGATCTGGCTTTGTTCGAACAGTTCGGCGAAAGATTCGTTCATGTGTGTTTGTCTCGGTTGAACATACGGGTTGCCGGCTTTGCCGGGCCCACCTGTTGTGCGCTTGCGCGCGTTGGTTTACCCACGCCGGACGGCGCGGGGACGGTTCCGCCGACTGGATCGCGCCTGGTCGGCGTGATGGCGGAGACGGCGCTAGCGCCGCCGCAGGGATTCCGGCAGCAGCGCAAGCACGCGTTCGATCACCTCGGTGATCGGCATGCCGGTGGAGTCCAGGACGACCGCGTTCTCGGCGGGCTTCAGGGGCGCCACGGCACGTCCGGCATCGCGCTCATCCCGAGCAGCGATTTCGTGCAGCAGACTGTCAAGATTAACGGAAACCCCTTTGTCTTTCAACTGCTTATGACGCCTTCGGGCCCTTTCCCCGGCGCTGGCGGTCAGGAAGACCTTGAAGGGCGAGTCCGGGAATACCACGGTGCCCATGTCGCGGCCATCCGCGACCAGACCCGGCAGGCGCCGAAATCGGTGCTGCAACTTGAGCAAGACGGCCCTGACCGCCGGGTAGGCGGCGATCGCCGAAGCCGCCGCGCCGGCGGTTTCCATGCGCAGCTGGTGGGTGGCGTCCTTGCCGTTGACGATCACCCGGGGCTCGCCGGCTTCATCGTTTTCAAATCGGATATCGGTGCGGGCGGCACAGGCGGCAACGGCATCGGGATCGCTCAGGTCCACTCCTTCCCAGGCGGAAGCCAAGCCCACAGCGCGGTAGAGCGCGCCGGAATCGAGGTAATGCCAGCCCAGCCTCTCGGCCACGGCCCGACTGATCGTGCCCTTGCCGGACCCGGAGGGGCCGTCGATGGTCAGGACTGGAACGCTGGTGGCCATGGCGCGAGTCTAGCCGGTCGCTTGCAGGCCAAACCCGACCGACCGGGCCAATTCGACGAACCCAGGAAACGAGGTCCCGACATTGGCGCAATCAGCGATCCCGACCTCGCCACTTGCCCGCTGGGCCGCCACGGCCAGGCTCATTGCCACGCGGTGGTCGCCATGGCTGTCGACTTCGCCGCCCGACAAGCGACTGCCTCGGATCACCGCGCCATCCGGAGTTTCGACGATATTCGCCCCCAATCGCTGCAAGCTGGCGCACATTGTCGCGATCCGGTCCGACTCCTTCACCCGGAGTTCCGTCGCCCCGGTGACCCGAGTCGTTCCTTCGGCCTGGGCGGCGGCCACGAAAAATACGGGAACTTCGTCGATCATGTCGGGAACGAGTGCTGCGGGCAGGTTAATGCCGTGCAACCTGGAATGTCGAACACGCAGGTCGGCCACCGGCTCGCCGCCCTGCTCCTCCGGACGCTCGATCCTGATGTCGGCGCCCATCAGCCGCAAGGCCTCCAACAGCCCAGTGCGGCGCGGATTCATGCCGACGCGCCTGAGGCGCAAATCCGAGCCGGGCACCAAGGTGGCCGCGACCAGGAAAAAAGCCGCCGAGGAAAAATCGGCAGGCACCTGGATGTCGGTAGCGCGCAGGCAGTGTCCACCCGCCAGTCGGGCGAATCCGGGCCGGAATTCGACCGGCCAGCCGAAAGCGGCCAGCATTCGCTCGGTGTAGTCACGGGTCGAACGCGGCTCGCGGATGGTGGTCTCGCCCTTGGCACAAAGACCTGCGAGAAGCACGGCCGATTTCACCTGAGCGCTTGCAACAGGTAGTTCATAATCAATGCCTTGTAGCGCATTATTCGCGTGAATTCGAATTGGCGGAAGTCCGCCTGGCTCCGAGTCGATCCGCGCACCCATGCGCGTCAAGGGCACGATCACCCGTCCCATCGGCCGGCGCGAGAGGGAAGCGTCGCCGGTCAAAACCGACTCGATGCCCTGCCCGGCCAACAAACCCGCCAGCAAGCGCATGCCGGTGCCAGCGTTGCCGCAGTCCAAGGGTTCGGCGCAGGCGCGAAGGCCACGTAATCCGACCCCGTGGACGAGTCGTTCGTTGGCCGACGGCGTTTCGATCCGGACTCCCAGTTGGCCCAGGATCCGTGCTGTGGCCCGGGTGTCTTCGCCCTCAAGGAAACCCGAGACTCGCGAACTGCCTTCGGCAATCGCCGCCAGCATCACCGCCCGGTGCGAGACGGATTTGTCCCCGGGAACAACGACCTCGCCGGACAGGGCCGATCCCGGCCCGGCCAGCCAGCCCTGGCTCACGCCAGGACCTCGTCCAGTACCTGCAGGAAACGACTGTTCTCGCTCCGGTTGCCGACGGTGATCCGCAGGCAGGTTGGCAGGCCATAGCCGACCATGGGCCTCGGAACCACGCCGCGTTCGACCAGGTCCGCTTCGATCGGCGTGGCGGCTCGGCCGAAATCGACCAGCACGAAATTGGTCTGCGATTCGGGCACAAACAAGCCGCGTCCGCGCAGGCTTTGGGTGAGTTCGTGGCGGCAAGCCGCGTTCTGTTCGCGCACCCAATCCAGGTGGTCCTGGTCGTAGAGCGCGGCCCGCGCCGCCGCGAGGCCCGGGAGATTGACGTTGAAGGACTCGCGCACCCGTTCCATCACCGCGACTAGTTC
>JANYBA010000007.1 GCA_025360985.1 Gammaproteobacteria bacterium
CGACCCGACCCGCGTCTACGGCAACGTCTCCAGCAGCCCTGCCATTGGCGGTTGGACCTGGGAGGCCTTCTGGACGCCCGTCCAGTACGTGCGCGTCGGCGTGCAATACACGATGTACGGGAAGTACAACGGCGCATCGCACGACTACGACGGCCAGGGCCGCAACGCCAGCGACAACAACTCGTTGTTCTTCTATGTCTGGGGAGCGTATTGATCCCATGAACGCAAAAATGATCCTCGCAGGTGCGGTTCTCTCCGTGATCGCCGCCGGCTGCGCGAACGTGTCTCGCTCGCGCGATACCGCCAACCCGAATGTTTCCGGAGCAACGCTGGCCATGCAGGTCTGTTCAAACTGCCATGGCCGCACCGGCAATGCGGTGTCGCCGAATTTCCCCAACCTGGCCGGACAGCAGGAAACCTATGTCGCCGCCCAGTTGCACGAATTCAAGCGCCATACCCGCGAGGACCCGGCGGGCTTTGAATACATGTGGGGATTGAGCCACAACCTGAGCGACAAGCAGATCGACGAACTGGCGGCGCATTTTTCCGGGCTCAAGCCGGAACGGCAGCCGGTGGAGGGCAAGCCAGCGCAGATAGCCGCCGGCGAGTCCATATTCAGCAGCGGTGTTCCCGCGAAGGGCATCCCGGCCTGCAACACCTGCCACGGTCCGAAGGGCGAGGGCATGGCGACGTTCCCCCGGATCGCCGGGCAGCACTACGATTACCTGGTCAAGCAATTGACGGTGTTCCAGCGGACCAATCAACGTCCGGAAGGCACCATCATGAAGACCGTCGCGCACGAACTGACCAGGGACAACATCGAAAACGTCGCGGCCTACCTGCAGGCCATGCCGAACCGCTGATTCAGCCCTTGCCGGTCGGGGCTTTGTCTTCGGTTGGCGCGTCGCTCGCCGGCAGCGCCGATTGGTAGCGGGTCAGGAGTTGCCAGTCGTTGCCCTGCTTCTTCCAGACGTCAATGACGTAGCGGGATGTCGAGTTAGGCGTTTTCATGATGAAGCTGGCGATGGCCACGTCGCCCAGGTCACGTACGCTGATCTCGTCGGTGCCGCTGCCGCGCATGGCGCCGTCGGCGAGCCAGTCGGCCCGCGTTGTCGGCTCGCCGGGGTGCGCATCCGGTCGAAGTTCAAAGTCCGGGGATAGCAGTCTGTCGGTCGCCGCCTGGTCGTGACCAGAACTGGCGCCTGCGAGTTCGCGTTCCAGTCCGGCGAACACCACCATCGAGCGGGTCATCGAGACCTGGGGCGCGGCGTTGGCGGGCGCGGAAGTGGCGCCCGCGATGGTCACGACGGCAAGCGCCGACGACAGCAGGGCGGCGCACAGCGAATTCGCTTTCATGTCTGTTCTCCGTTGCGGGCGATCCCTGCATTCTAGACGCGCAAAGAAAAACCGCGTGCGATTGCGCGCACGCGGCTTTCAGTTGCGAATAAGCTGCGCGACGAAGCGCTTACTGCATGCCGCACTTCTGCGTCGAGGCGGACAAATTCTGCTGGATCAGGTACTTGGTGCCGCCCAAGGTGACGTTGTACGAGGCGCCATTGCCCGCCGTCGAGGTGGTGCCGAAGGTCCAGGCGCATTTGTCGGCGTTCTCGGCGCCACTCCGGTCGTACCAGGCATTCAGGTCCGGATCGGTCGTGGCTTCTTCCAGCTCATGCGAGATCACGCTCGACATGGCGTCGGCGCCGCTATTGCCATTCGGGCCCGGAACCTGCTGGCTGCAGTTGGCCGCGCCCTGGGTCGAAGGATCGCCGACAAAAGAATACTTGACGTCAACGCCGCCGAACGTGGCATGGGTGTGCCAGCCGCAATAGCCGGTGAGGAAGCCGGACTTGTGCACGTCGGCCGAGGTCAGCACGAAATAGATGCCGTTCGGATCAGGATTCGCGCCGAACGCATGGTTGTTGAGGGCGAGAGTGACGATATTCAGGATCTGGGCATCGCTCAGCGAGGTGCTACCCGGACCCTGGGAATAGGCATCCGTGGTGGAACCCATGTAAGCGACGTTGCCGGACACGTGGACGTTGGCGCTGTTGTAGTAGGTCTTGTTGATGCCGAAGTAATTCGAGCCACCGATCGACTGGGCAAGATTGACCAGGATCGGCTGCGCCGCGGGACCGGTGCCCTGGCTCCAATCGCCGTACCAGATGTAATACATGTTGACGGTGTTGAGCATCACCGGGCCGCCGTGCAGCGTGATGTTGGTGGTCGGCTTGCCGCCACCACCGGCCTGACCGCCCGGCTTGTTGCCTTCGTCGACGCGGCCGCTGACGGCCTCGCCCCAACCCTTGCCGGTGGGACGGTACAAGTTCGCCAGTGGCTGTGTTGACGTCAGCTAGCCCGGGGCGCTCGATGGGTCAAAGTGTGACGAAGTTCTGGTAATTCATATCATTTCCCTCCGGGCAGGCGTATAAAGGTCAAGTTAGTGCGCCGCTTGACCTATTTGGACCAACTTTCAGGGGAGATTCCTAGATGAATTTTATCCGCCAGACCTTCGCGCTCGCGGCCGTTGTCGCGGCTGCCGCGACTTTTGCCCCGGCACCCGCCGCGGCACAGGTCCGTGTTCCGGATGTCGCGCGTCGCCCGGTCGTTTCGCTGCCGGTGCTGCATGACGTCTCGATTCCGCTTCGCGACATCAAGCCGATTCCGCCGCGCCGCGGGCGGTTCGAAAAGCCGATCAAGCTGCCAAACATCAATTTCGTCAACGGCCCTGATTCCGTCGTCCAGCGCATGGTCACCCAGCAAGTCGCCGCGACTGCCGGAGTGGGCATGGAAGGCGTCGGTCTCGGTAACGGTTACGGCGTCAACGCCGCCCCGCCGGACACCAACGGCTCGGTCGGCGACACCCAGTACGTGCAGTGGGTCAATGAAGCCTTTGCCGTCTTCAACAAGACCACCGGCGCCCAGATCTATCCCGCCACCGGTGGTGCCGCCGGCAACACCTTGTTCTCCGGCTTCGGCGGCGCGTGCCAGAGCAACAACGACGGTGACCCCATCGTGCTTTGGGACAAGGCCGCCCATCGCTGGATCATGACCCAGTTCTCCGTCTCCACGACGCCCTACCTGCAATGCATCGCTGTCTCCCAGACGGCCGACGCGACCGGCGCCTGGAACCGTTACGCCTACTCCTTCGGCACCGGTTTCAATGACTATCCGAAGTTCGGCGTCTGGCCGGATGCCTATTACGCGACCTACAACATCTTCAACGGCAATTCGTTTGGCGGCGCAATGGCCTGCGCCTACAACCGTACCGCGATGATGGCGGGGGCGGCGGCACCGACCCAGGTCTGCTTCAACGCCGGCACTGCTTACGGCGGTATGCTGCCGTCCGATCTCGACGGTTCCACGGCCCCGGCCGCTGGTTCGCCGAACTACTTCCTGAATTTCGGCTCGAGCAAGTTGAATCTTTGGAAGTTCCACGTCGATTGGGCGAATACCGCGAACTCCACGTTCACTGGTCCCACCGCGATTGCCGTGGCTGCCTTCACGACCGCCAGCACGGTGCCGCAGGCAGGCACGTCGCAAAAGCTGGATGCTCTGAGCGATCGCCTGATGTACCGGCTCGCCTACCGCAATATCGGCG
>JANYBA010000016.1 GCA_025360985.1 Gammaproteobacteria bacterium
CGAAGTCCGCCACTTCGCCGCCGATGTCGGCGACGGCGAGCAGCGGCAGGAGATTTTCGACTGGATCGAGGACCTCGGCACCGGCCTGAACATCCTGGTCAACAACGCCGGCGACAACCAGCGCAAGCCGACCATGGATTACGCCGAAGCCGAATGGCGCGCGCTGTTCGAGACCAACCTGTTCGCGGCGTTCGAGTTGTCGCGCTTCGCCTATCCCTTGCTGTGCCGGCACGCGGCCTCGAGCATCGTCAACGTCGGCAGCGTGTCCGGACTCATCTCCGTGCGCACCGGCTCGCCCTACGGCATGACCAAGGCCGCGCTCCACCAGCTGACCCGGAACCTGGCCTGCGAATGGGCCGAGGACGGCATCCGCGTCAATGCCGTGGCGCCCTGGTACATCCGCACGCGGCGCACCTCCGGTTCGCTCGCCGATCCGGATTACTTCGACGAGGTGATGGCGCGCACGCCGATGCGCCGGGTCGGCGAACCCGAGGAAGTCGCCGCCGCGGTGGCTTTCCTGTGCCTGCCGGCATCGAGCTACGTGACCGGCGAATGCATCGCCGTCGACGGCGGTTTCCTGCGCTACGGCTTCTGAGTACGCGCCGCCGATGGCGCATCAGTTGCAGCTTTCGTCGACGATCTTGCCGATCCGCGCCAGCTCCGACTTGCGGTAGGCGGCGGTGTCGCTGAAGGCGCGGCGCAGGTCCGACTCGGCGTCCTTGCGTTTCTGTTTCCAGATGGCGCAGGCGTGGTCGTCATCGAGGCGCACGCAGCTGTCCTCGACCCAGCGGCAGGCGAGCTTGCCCGGAGGCTGGTCGATCGGATAGGGGTAATACAGCACGTAGGGTTCGCAGCGCGGATTCGGGTCGTAGGATTCGCTGTAGCGCTCGATGCCGTCGTAGCTGGTGCACACGTATATGTCCGGCGGCGGTCGGCGCGGCGGCGGCACCCAGTCCGGCTCGGGCGCGTACTCCGGTTCGGGCGGGGGTGTCGGCAAATGCTCCGGTGCCGGCGCCGGCGCGTCGCGCGGACGTTCCATCACCCGCGCCGAATCCTGGCTGCCGGCCGGGCAGGCGTCGTCCTGCAAGGTGACGTGGCCCTTGCCGTCGACGCAGCGGTGGATGGTCACGGTGTTCGCGGCCGGCTTGCTGTCGGCGGCAGAAAGGCTGCCGGACACGGCCAGTGCCGAGATCAGGAGCAGTCGCCGAATCCGAGACATGCGACCAGTTTGCGGCGAATCCCGGTTGGCTGCCAGTGAAGGCGCGAGCGGCCGTTCGCGATCGTTCAGGCGGCGATCTTGCCGGCCACCGGCTTGGCCACGGTTTTCTTGGCGGCCTTCTTGGCGACCTTCTTGGTCGCTTTCTTCGCAGCCTTCTTCGCGGCCTTCTTGGCCGGCTTTTTCGCCGGTGCTTTGGCCACGGCCGCTTTTTTGACCGCGGCCTTCTTCACGACCGCCTTCTTCTTGCCGAAGCCCTTGCGCACCGGCTTGCCGGCGGCCAGCAGCGCCGCGCATTCGTCCTGCGTAAGCGACGCCGGCTCGCGGTCCTTGGGGATCTTGCCGTTCATCGCGCCGTCGGTGATGTAGGGGCCGAACTTGCCGTTGACGATCTGGATGTCGGTGCCGGCAAAGGCCTTGATCAGGCGGTTGGCGACCAGTTCCTCGCGCGCGCGGACCAGTTCGACGGCGCGCTCGAAACTGATCGTGTACGGATCGTCTTCCTTGCCCAGCGAGGCATAGGTGTCGCCGCGCTTGGCGAACGGTCCGAACCGGCCGACGGCGACCGAGACTTCCTTGCCCTCGTCGAGGCCGAGCTTGCGCGGCAAGTCGAACAGTTTCAACGCTTCTTCGGGCGTGATCGTGTAAATGCTCTGGCCGGGCCGGAGCGAGGCGTAACGGGGTTTCTCGGCATCGTCCGAGCGGCCGATCTGCGCCATCGGGCCGTACTTGCCCAGGCGCACCAGCACCGGCCGTCCCGACGCCGGATCGACACCCAACTGGCGGTCGCCGTCGGGCCGTTCTTCTTCGCTGCCGGCCTTGAGGTCTTTCTCGAACTGCTTCCAGAACTTGCCCAGCAGGTCGGTCCAGGCTTCCTCGCCATTGGACACCGCGTCGAGTTCGTCCTCGAGGCCGGCGGTGTAGTCGTAATCGACGTAGCGCGAGAAGCTGCCGGTCAGGAACTTCGCCACCGCGCGGCCGACATCGCTCGGGTGGAAGCGCTTGTTCTCCAGCTGCACGTAGGCGCGGAACAGCAGCACCTGGATGATGCTGGCGTAGGTCGAGGGCCGGCCGATGCCGTATTCCTCGAGCGCCTTGACCAGCGATGCTTCCGAGAAGCGCGGCGGCGGCTCGGTGAAATGCTGGTCGGTGTGGATCGAGGTCAGCGGCACGTTCTGGCCGAGTTTCATCGGCGGCAGCTTGCGGCCTTCGTCGTCGTCGTCGCTGGTGCGGACGTCCTTGCCTTCCTCGTAGACGGCGAGGAAACCCGGATCGATGATGGTCGTGCCGCTGGCGCGGAAACTGTGCTGGTTGCCGGCGGCCAGTTCCACCGTGACCGTGTTCATCGTCGCCGGCACCATCTGCGAGGCGACTGCGCGCTTCCAGACCAACTCGTACAGGCGACGCTCGTCGTCAGCCAGGAAGCGGGCGACGCTG
>JANYBA010000017.1 GCA_025360985.1 Gammaproteobacteria bacterium
CTTCCACCTGTTCCTGCGCCCGGGCCTGGCGGTGATCGAAGCGCACGGAGGCCTGCACCGCTTCACCGGCTGGAACAAGCCCATCCTCACCGACTCCGGCGGCTTCCAGGTCTGGTCGCTGGCCGAGCGCCGCAAGATCACCGAGCAGGGCGTTACTTTCGCCTCGCCGGTGGACGGCGCCAAAGTGTTCATCGGACCCGAGGAGAGCATGCACATCCAGCGCGTGCTCGGCTCCGACATCGTGATGATCTTCGACGAATGCACGCCATACCCGGCGACCGAACAGCAGGCGCGCGACTCCATGGAGTTGTCGCTGCGTTGGGCCGCGCGTTCCAGGACCGCGCATGAAGGCAACGACGCGGCGCTATTCGGCATCGTCCAGGGCGGCACCTGGCCGGAATTGCGCACGCAGTCTGCGGAAGGCCTCAAGGCCATCGGCTTCGACGGCTACGCGGTCGGCGGCCTGGCGGTCGGCGAGCCGGCGGCCGAGCGCGAGGCCACGCTGGAGGCGATCTGCCCGCAGCTGCCCGAGGATCGTCCGCGCTACCTGATGGGGGTCGGCAAGCCCGAGGACATCGTCGAAGCGGTGGCGCGCGGCATCGACATGTTCGATTGCGTCATGCCGACCCGCAATGCCCGCAACGGCCATTACTTCACCCGTTTCGGCCAGGTCCGCATCCGCAACGCGGCCTACGAAACCGACCTGCGCCCGATCGAACCCGGCTGTGCCTGCCACGCCTGCGCCCAGGGCTTCACCCGCGCCTACCTGCGCCACCTGGACAAGTGCGACGAAATGCTGGCCTCGATGCTGGCGACCATCCACAACCTGCACTATTACCAGCAGCTCATGCGCGAGATTCGCGCAGCCATCGAGGCCGGCCGGTTTGGGGAGTTCCGGGCCCGGTTTTATGCGGATCGGGCCGGCCCTGTGGCATAATTCCACGCTTTGCATGCCCCCGAACGGACCCCATTCCATGTCCCTGCTCGATTTGCTGATTTCCCCCGCCGCCGCCCAGAGCGCCGCCGGCGCGCCGGCTGGCAACCCGCTGACCAGCCTGCTGTTGCCGCTCGGCTTCATCGCCATCATGTTCTTCCTGATGATCCGGCCGCAGATGAAGCGGGCGAAGGAACAGAAGGAAATGCTGTCCAAGCTGGCCAAGGGCGATGAAGTCCTGACCAACGGCGGCATCGCCGGCCGCATCGACGACATCGGCGACAGCTTCGTCAGCGTCGAAATCGCCGATGGCGTCCGGGTCAAGCTGCAGAAGGGCGCGATCAGCGCCGTGTTGCCCAAGGGCACGTTGAAGTCGGTCTGATCGACCCCCATCCCTCCTGCTACGCCCGCTGGCACAGGTCGTTTCCCCATGCTCGAGTTTTCCCGCTGGAAGTACACGCTGGTCGCGCTGATCCTGCTGTTCGCCGCGACCTATGCCTTGCCCAATCTCTTCCCGCAAGATGCGGCGGTGCAGGTATCGGCCAACCGCGGCCACACGGTCGACCAGGCACTCGTTGGCCAGGTAACGGCGCTGCTCAAGCAGCATTCGATCGCCTACAAGCTGGTCGACGTCGAGGGCACCAGTTTGATGGTGCGCCTGCGCGACCCGGAGACCCAGATCAAGGCCGCCGACCTCGTGCGTCCGACTCTTGGTGATGGCTACACGGTCGCGTTGAACCTCGCTTCCACCGTGCCGTCCTGGCTGTCGGCGATCGGCGGCAAGCCGATGACCCTCGGCCTCGACCTGCAGGGCGGCGTGCACTTCCTGATGGAAGTCGACCAGGCCGCGGCGCGCACCAAGCGCGAAGACGCCTACGCCGACGAAATCCGCGCGATCCTGCGCGACGACAAGATCCGATACGGCGACGTCAGCCGCAGCGGCGACGGCATCATCGTCCGGCTCAACGAGGCCGGCGACCGGCCCAAGGCGATGACCTTGCTGGGCCGCGGCCTGCCCAAGCTGGTGTTCGCGGAAATCGAGGACGGCGAGGGCAAGTCCCTGCGCGGCTCGGTTACGCCGGAAGAGATCAAGGCGATCGCCGATGGCGCGATCGAACAGAACGTCACGACACTGCGCAATCGCATCAACAGCCTGGGCGTGGCCGAGCCGATCATCCAGCGCCAAGGCAGCCAGCGCATCGTCGTGCAACTGCCCGGCGTGCAGGACACGGTCGCGGCGAAGAACGCGCTCGGTGCCACCGCCACCCTCGAGTACCGCGCCGTGGTCGACGGCGATGCGCTCGGGGCGATGAAAGGCGGCCCGGTTCCGCCGGGCGCGCGCCTGTATTTCCGCCGTCCGATCACGCCTGGCGGCCCGAAGATCCCGGTGCTGCTGTCCAAGCGCACCATCGTCACCGGCGACCAACTGGTCGATGCGACGCCCGGCTTCGACCAGCAGTCCGGCCAGCCCGACGTCAGCGTCAAGCTCGACAGCATCGGCGGCAAGCGCATGTTCCAGCACACCTTGGACAACGTCGGCAAGCCGATGGCGATCGTCTACATCGAGCGCCGGCCGCAGACGAGGATCGTCGACGGCAAGGAAGTGCGCTCGTCGATCGAGACCCAGGAAGTGATCAGCGTCGCCACCATCAACGGTGTCTTCGGCCGCGATTTCCAGACCACCGGCCTCGACCCGGCCGAAGCCGAACAGCTGGCCAAGCAACTCAAGTCCGGCGCGCTCGCGGCTCCCGTCGACATCGTCGAAGAGCGAGTGATCGGCCCGTCGCTGGGCCGGGACAACATCGAAGCCGGCCGCAAGGCGGTCGAGATCGGCTTCCTGATGGTCTGCGTGCTGATGATCTTCTACTACCGGGTGTTCGGCGTGATCTCGGTGCTCTCGCTGTTCTTCAACCTGCTCTTGCTCACCGCCTGCCTTTCCGTGCTCGGCGCGACCATGACCATGCCCGGCATCGCCGGCATCGTGCTGACGCTGGGCATGGCGATCGACGGCAACGTGCTGATCTGCGAACGAATACGCGAGGAACTGCGCCTGGGCAACTCGCCGGTGTCGAGCATCAAGACCGGCTACGAGCGGGCCTGGACCGTCATCCTCGACTCCAACGTCGCCAAGATCATCGCCGCGGTCGCCTTGTTCTCGTTCGGCTCCGGGCCGGTACGCGGCTTCGCCCTGGTGCTGTTGTTCGGCGTCGCCACTTCGATGTACACCTCGGTCACCGTCAGTCGCGCGATGGCGACGCTGGTCTACGGCCACGGCCGCAAGACCAAGAGCATCTCCGTCGGCGGGGGATTCTGAGCCATGGAATTTTTCAATCCCAACAGTAATGTCAACTTCATGGGCGTGCGCCGCTGGTCGGTGCTCGCCTCGTTCCTGCTCATGGCGATTTCGATCGGCTCGCTGGCGACCCGCGGCCTGAACCTGGCGCTCGACTTCACCGGCGGCAGCCTGGCCGAAGTCACCTACACCCAGCCGATCGA
>JANYBA010000029.1 GCA_025360985.1 Gammaproteobacteria bacterium
TGGCTGAGGATGTCGCGCACGGTCAAGCTTTGGGTATCCTGCAGATCGGCAAGCTTGAATGCCGGCAGTTGCTCGGCGATGCGGATGTCCCAGCGCAGCGATCCATCTTCCACCAGCAATCCGGCGAGCGTCCCGGCAAAACCCTTCGACAGCGACGCCAGCCGGAACACGGTGTCGGTGGTGACCGGATCCTTGCCACCGGCGGCGGTGACGCCATAGCCGCGCATCGTCACCACCTTGCCGTCCTGGACGATCGCCAGCGCCAGCCCCGGCAGGTGCTTTTGCGCGACGAGTTCGCCGGCGAGGCGCTCGACCTCGCGCGCGCTTGCGCTGACATCCGGGCGCGGCGGACGCGCCGGCGCCACTGCGGCGGCGCTATCCCAGACCGGGAACGCCGACGCCAGCGCCAGCGCGAACAGCATGACCATCGTGACTTTCTTGTGGGTCATCGCCAACGTATGCTTGCCGTGGTGGGCCATTCTAGCGTGCGCTTTCGCGTGCCGGCCTGAACAAGGAGCTACTCATGTTCGCTGTCCTGGTGTTGCTCGCCCTGATCGTCGTCGCCGGCCTGTGGGCCGTCGGCATCTACAACGGCCTGGTCACCGGTCGCAACGGCTACAAGAACGCCTTCGCCCAGATCGACGTGCAGCTCACCCGCCGTTACGACCTGATCCCGAACCTGGTCGAGGTCGCGAAGAAGTACATGGCGCACGAGCGCGAGACGCTCGAGGCGGTGACCCGCGCGCGCGCCGCCGCCGTCAGCGGCCTCGCCGCGGCCAAGGCCAGCCCGGGCGACGCGGCGGCGATGCAGCAGCTGTCGGCGGCCGAACAGGGCCTGGGCGGCGCGCTGAGCCGCCTGATGGTGGTCAGCGAGCAGTATCCGGACCTGAAGGCCAACCAGAACATGATGCAGTTGTCCGAGGAACTGACCTCGACCGAGAACCGCATCGCCTTCGCCCGCCAGGCGTTCAACGACGCGGTCATGTCGTTCAACAACCGCCGGGAAGTGTTCCCCTCCAACATCTTCGCCGGCATGTTCGGCTTCGTTGCTGCCGCCCTGCTCGAAATCACCGAGCCGGCCAAGCGCGAAGCGCCGAAGGTCGCGTTCTGAATTTCTTCGAACGCCAGGACGTCGCCAGGCGCCATAGCAAGCGCCTCGTCGTCCTGTTCGCGCTGGCGGTGCTGGCGATCGTCGCGGCCGTCGACCTGGTCTTCCTGGCCGCTTTCGGCGGTCGCGGCGACGGCGGCAGCGGGCTCGGCGCCGTCGTCGCCGGCACCGTGCTCAGCCTGGGGGTGATCGGCTGCGCCAGCCTGTTCCGGATGGCGACGCTGCGCAGCGGCGGCGCGGCGGTGGCGCAACAGTTCGGCGCCACGCCGGTGCCGGAGGACACCACCGACCTCAACCTCCGGCGCCTGCGCAACGTCATCGAGGAAATCGCCATCGCCTCGGGCGTACCGGTGCCGCAGATCTTCGTGCTCGACGAAGAGCCGGCCATCAACGCCTTCGCCGCCGGCTATTCGCCCAGCGACGCCGCCATCACCGTCACCCGCGGCGCGCTCGACCGGCTCAACCGCGACGAACTCCAGGGCGTGATCGCCCACGAGTACAGCCACATCCTCAATGGCGACATGCGCCTGAACATCCGCCTGATCGGCTTGCTGTTCGGAATCCTGGTGCTGGCCATCATCGGCCGCAAGATCCTGCAGACCAGCCGCCTTGGCCGCTCCCGCGACAACGGGCCGATCATCGCCGTCGCCTTCGGCCTGCTGGTGATCGGCTACGTCGGCCTGTTCTTTGGCCGCCTGATCAAGGCCGGTGTCAGCCGCCAACGCGAATACTTGGCCGATGCCTCGGCGGTGCAGTTCACGCGCCAGACCACCGGCCTGGCCGGCGCGCTGAAGAAGCTGGCCGGCCTCGCCGACGGCTCCAAGCTGCGCGCGACCGATGCCGAGGAAGTCAGCCACATGCTGTTCGGCGACGGCGTCGGCTATTCGGCCCTGATGGCCACGCACCCGCCCCTGCTCGACCGCATCCACGCGCTCGAACCCTCGTTCAAGGCGCCGGCGCTGGACGAGCTGAAAGCGCGCTGGGCCCTGCATCCGCCGGTCGGCGCCGACGAGGACATCGCGCTTGGCTTCACCACCGCCGCGCCGACGACGCTGCCCACGGCCGGCGGCAGGATCGACATCACGCCGCCCGGCGTGATCGCCCAGGTGGCGACGCCGCAGTCCGACGACTACCGCCGGGCCGGCGGCATCCAGGATGCGATCCCGGAAGTCTTCGACCGCGCCGCGCGCCACCACGAAGACGTGGTTTCGATGCTGCTGGGATTGCTGCACGCGCCGGCCGGGCCGGTGCGCGAGCGCCAGCAATACGAGTTGCAGGCGCGGATGGGCGCGCGCGTCTCGCAGCAGGCGCTCGATTACGCCGATCGCCTGGCCGACCTCAACCCGATGCTGCGCCTGCCACTGGCGTCGCTGGCCTTTCCGCTGCTGCGTCGACGGCCGCGCCCGCAATTGCAGCAGTTCATGGACACCGTCTACGCCCTGGTGCACGCCGACGGCGAAGTCGACCTGTTCGAGTATTGCCTGGGCCGGCTGCTGCACACGCAGGTGTCCGAGGCCCTGGATCCCTCGCGCGCCTGGGTGGCGGGCAACAAGCGCCTGAAAGACGCAACCGCGCCGGTCGTCACCTTGCTCGCGGTGGTCGCGCAGGCCGGCCACGACAATCCGGCCGACGCCACGCGCGCCTACCTGGCCGGGCTCGCTCGGGTGTTCCCGCGGCTCAACGCCCCGTACGCGCCGCCGGCGGACCGGCAAGCGGCGCTGGAAGCCGCTTGGCCGATGCTCGACGCCCTCGAGCCGATGGCCAAGGAATTGCTGATCGAAGGCGTGGTCGCAGCGATCAGCCACGACGGCCGCGTCACGGTGGCCGAGGCCGAGCTGCTGCGCACGGTCTGCGCGTCCCTGCATTGCCCCTTGCCGCCGATGCTCGAGCAAGCCGAAGGCACGAAGGCCGCGCCGGAGCTCTAGCGCCCGCGAATCAGGACTTGCCGCGGATCAGGTCGGCGGCGCGTTCGGCGATCATGATGGTCGGGGCATTGGTATTGCCACCGACCAACTTGGGCATCACCGAGGCATCGACGACGCGCAGGCCGGTGACGCCGCGCACGCGCAGTTGCGGATCGAGCACGGCGCTGCGGTCGTCGTCGGCGCCCATCCGGCAAGTGCCGACCGGGTGGTAGATCGATTCGGCCTTGCGCCGGATGAAGTCGACGATCGCCGCTTCGCCCTGCACCTGTTCGCCCGGGAACAACTCCTTGCCGCGGAACGGCGCGAACGCCGGTTGCGCCAGGATCTCGCGCGACAGGCGCACGCATTCGGCCATCATCTTCAGGTCGCGGCCTTCGGAGTCACCGAGATAGCCGGCTTCGATTCGGACCTTGTCGGCGGGATTGGCGCTGGCCAGCCAGACGCGGCCGCGGCTGCGCGGACGCAGGTAGCAGGCGTGCAGGGTGTAGCCGTCGCCGGGCAGGCGGTGGCGACCGTGGTCGTCGAGTTGCGCCGGCACGAAATGGAACTGGATGTCCGGGCGATCGTCCTCGGCGAAACGCGAGCGCAGGAAACCGCCGGTCTCGGCGATGTTGCTGGTGCCGGGACCCTTGTGCCGGAGGTAGTACTCCAGCGCGACCCGGACGTCGCTGATCCGGTCGTAGGTCACCCGTTGCGTGCAAGCCTGGATGGCGCAGATGTCGAGATGATCCTGCAGGTTGCCGCCGACGCCGGGCGAATCCACCAGCACTTCGATGCCGTGCTGGCGCAGGTGGGCCGATGGGCCGATGCCCGAAAGCATCAATAGCTGCGGTGAATTGATCGCGCCGCCGCAGAGCAGGACCTCGCGTCGGGCGACTTCGCAATAGCCCTTGCCGTGCACCGAATAAACCACGCCGGTGGCGTGGCCGTCCTCGAACACCACGCGTTGCGCCAGCGCCTTGGTGATCACCTTCAAGTTCTTGCGTCCCCGCGCCGGCTTGAGGTATGCCGTCGCCGCCGAGCTGCGCGCGCCGTTGCGGGTGGTGGTCTGGTACCAGCCGAAACCATCCTGGGATTCGCCGTTGAAATCGTCGGTCAGCGGGTGGCCGGCCTGGTGCGCCGCCTCGATGAACACCGGCGACAGCGGATTCTGGTAGACCGGATCGGACACGCCGAGCGGACCATCGCCGCCGTGCAGGCGGCTGGCGCCGCGGGCATTGCCTTCGGCGCGCTTGAAGTAGGGCAGCACGTTGTCCCAGTACCAGCCGCGCGCGCCGAGGTCGTCCCACTCGTCGTAATCGCGGGCATTGCCGCGGATGTAGCACATGGCATTGATCGAACTCGATCCGCCGAGCACCTTGCCGCGCGGCCACCACAGGCTGCGGTTGCCCAGGCTCGCCTGCGGCGCGGTGTTGTAGTTCCAATTGACGCCCTTTTGCCCGACCAGCTTGGCCAGGCCGGCCGGCATGTGCACGAAAGGATGCCAGTCGGACGGGCCGGCCTCGAGCAGCAGCACGCGCACATCCGGGTCTTCACTGAGCCGATTGGCCAGCACGCATCCGGCCGATCCGGCGCCCACGATGATGTAGTCGTACACAGGCCTGTCTTCTTTCGGTAATGCGGCGAGGCTAGGCGTCAAGTCTAGAGCAAATACTCGATGCGACCGCCCGCTGCGCTAAGCTGCGCGGCAAAGCGTGATGGAAACGACAAAGATGACTGAACGCCCGGCGTTGGCGGTTTCGTTCCTGCAGTTCTTCTGCATCCTCGCCGCCTACTACGTCATCCGGCCGGTGCGCGACCAGTTCAGCGCCGCCGTCGGCTCGGCCAACCTGCTGGTGTTCTGGACCGCGACCCTGGTGGTGATGCTGCTGCTCACGCCGGTGTTCGGGGCGCTGGTGGCGCGCTTCCGGCGCGAGCAGTTCATCCCGGCGATCTATGGGTTCTTCGTGCTCTGCCTGCTCGGCTTCATGCCCTTGTTCGCCGGCGCGAGCGGCGACGGCGCCATCGTGGCCGCGGGCGCGGTCGTGAATTCGCTTGATCCGATGCTGTTCGGCACGGTGTTCTACGTCTGGGTCAGCGTCTTCAACCTGTTCGTGGTCTCGGTGTTCTGGAGCTTCATGGCCGACCTGTTCGACGGCGGCCAGGCCAGGCGATTTTTCCCGGTCATCGCCTTGGGCGGAACCGCCGGCGCGATTGCCGGACCTCTGGCAACCGGCGCGCTGGTGGAACGGATCGGCATCACGCCGTTGCTCGCCGTGTCCGCTTTCCTGCTGACGATCGCGATTGGCTGCACCCTGTGGTTGTCGGCCTGGGCGCGGCGCCATGGAACACTCGCCGCCGCGCGCCAGGGCGAGGCCATCGGCGGCGGCTGGCTGGCCGGCATCCGGCAGGTCGCGATCTCGCCGTTCCTGCGCAAGATGGCGCTGCTGATGCTGCTCGGCGATGCCGTCGGCACCGTCGCCTACGCCCTGGTCGCCGACCACGTGCAGCAGGCCACGTCCGACCGCGACGCGCGCACCGCCCTGTATGCCCACCTCGACCTGGTGACCAACACTTTGCAGGTACTGCTGCAGCTTTTCGTCACGCGCTGGCTCCTGCAGCGCAAGGGCGCCGGCGCGACCCTGGTCGCCGCCAGCGTCGTCAACGTGGCGGTGCTGGTGGCCGCTGCCGTGGTCGGCGGGCCGGCGATCCTGGCCGTGCTGGTGCTGACCCGCGGCATGGCCTACGGCGTGGTCAAGCCGGCGCAGGATGCGCTGTACACGCAGGTCTCGCGTGAGGATCGCTACAAGGGCAAGAACTTCATCGAGACCGCGGTCTGGCGCTTCGGCGACGTCAGCGTCGCCCTGGCGATGAAGGGCCTGGCGGCGATCGGCATCGGCATGTCCGGATTGGCGCTGATTTCGGCGGGTGCGGCCGGGCTGGCGGGGCTGTTTGGCTGGCGCGCAGCCACCATGGTGGAACCTTTGCCTATTCCGGAACCCCAATCCGGTGCAGAGTCCCCATGAAACCCATCCTCGCCACGATCATTGTCCTATCCGCACTGCTGGGTGCGGGTTCGGCATTTCCCGCCACCGCCCCGGCCAGCGTGTCGGCGACGACCGCGCCTTTCAGCGAGCAGCAGAAGATCGAAATCCTGCTTTCGTCGATCGGGCACCTGCAGGGCGCGGTGTTCATCCGCAACGGCAGCGAATACACCGCCGCGCAGGCGGTCGAGCACATCCGCTACAAATGGCAGCACGCCGGCGACCGGGTCAAGACGGCCGAAGACTTCATCGTGCAATGCGCCACGAAGTCTTCGATGAGCGGCTTGCCTTATCGAATCCGCCTTGCCGACGGGACGACCATGGATTCGGCGGTGTTCCTGGAGCAACAGCTCAAGCGGATGCCGGCCGGACCGAGCTCAGCCACATCCGTATCTCGGCATTGAACACGCGCTCGCCGGCCGGATCGAACACGTCCACGTTCACCGGCAGCTCGTAGCCGGAACCGCTCGCCAGCAACGGAATTGTTGGCGTGGCGACGCCGCGCATCCGGCCCTTCGCTTTCTTCAGGTACTGCACGGTCATGCCCTTGGGGATCCAGCGCATGCCCTTGGGCAGGCTGGCGTCGGTCATCACGCCGGCGGTGAGTTCGGCCAGGTTGCACAGGGCGATCGCATGCACGGTGCCGATATGGTTGTGCACGCGCCGGCGGTCGGCGATCACCGCCTCGCAGCGGCCGTTCTCGAGCACCGTGAAGCGCGGCGAAATCGAGGCGAAGTAGGGCGCCTTCCAGCAGACCGCGCGCGAAAACAGCCAGGCACCGAAGGGCCAGCGCTTGAGTGTGTTGTAGAGGATCAGCAATTTGGTCATGTTCTTGTGGGAGGGGCTTCAGCCCCGATCCGGGTGGCCGCAGTCGGGGCTGAAGCCCCTCCCACAGTCCGGCTCAGGCGGCCCGGTGCTGGACGTCGGCGCCGCGGTGCAGCGATGCCGATTCGAGGTCGGCCGGATCGAAATCGTCGACGCTGATCGCGTCCCAAGTCAGCGCGCGCAATTCCTCGAGCTGGACCTTTTCCTCGGCGGTGATCCAGCCCTCGGCGACGCCCTCGTTGAGCTGCTCGGGGAAGGTGAGCGCCTCGATGTCGCTGTTTTTCAGCGCCTTGAGGAACTTGCGCTCGACCGGCTCGGCGAGGATGACTTTCGCCAGGTAGCTGTTGATGCGGCCGGCCGGATTGTTGGCGCAGGGCGTCAGGAACACGCCGTCGGCGAGGCGATCGCTGGGTTCCTGCGCACGCCGACCCCAGGGGAACACCAGCAACCAGAGCAGCCAGGCCGCCGGGCGGATCGGGAAGTTGCGCAGCGCGCCCGACATCGCCGCTTCGATCTTGTAGCAACTCTGGTGGAAGGCGTAGGCGAGCAGCGGCTGTTCGGTCGCGGGCCGGCCTTCGTCCTCGTAGCGCTTGAGCATGGCGCTGGCCAGGTAGAGCTGGCTGAGCACGTCGCCAAGGCGGCCGCTGAGTTTTTCCTTGAACTTGAGCTTGCCGCCGAGCAGGAGCATCGACGTATCGGCGAGCAGGGCGAGGTTGCCCGAGTAGCGATTGAGCCGCCGGTAATAGCGCTTGGTGTAGGCGTCGCCCGGGGCGGAACCGAACTTGGCGAAGGTCAGGCCGAACCAGAGGCTGCGTACCGCATTGGAAATCGCAAAGCCGATGTGGCCGAACAGGTTGGCGTCGAAGTCGCGCAGGCTGGCGACCGGGTCGGGATTCTGCGCCGCCTTCATTTCCTTGAGCACCCAGGGATGGCAACGGATCGCGCCCTGGCCAAAAATCATCAGCGAGCGCGTCATGATGTTGGCGCCCTCGACCGTGATCGAGATCGGCGCCGCCTGCCAGCCGCGGCCAAGGTAATTGCGCGGGCCGAGGATCACGCCCTTGCCGCCGTGGATGTCCATGGCATCGCGCGCGACTTCGCGCGCCATCTCGGTGCAGTGGTACTTGGCGATCGCCGACGGCACCGCCGGCCGTTCGCCGCGATCTACCGCCGCGGCGGTGGCCTGCGACAGGGCACTCGAGGCGTAGGCATTGCCGGCGATCCGCGCCAGCGCTTCCTCGACGCCTTCGAAGCGGCCGATCGACAAGCCGAATTGCTTGCGAATGCGTGCGTAGGCGCCGGTCACCACCGCGGCCAGCTTGGCCGCGCCGCTCGACGTCGAGGGCAGGGTGATCGAGCGACCGATCGACAGGCACTCGACCAGCATGCGCCAGCCCTGGCCGGCGTAGTCTTCGCCGCCGATCAGCTGGCTCAGCGGAATGAACACGTCCTTGCCGTGGATGGGGCCGTTCTGGAAAACGCAGTTGAGCGGGAAGTGGCGCCGGCCGATGTCCATGCCCGGCGTGCCGCGCGGCACCAGCGCCAGCGTGATGCCGACGTCTTTCTTGTCGCCCATCAGGCCATCGGGATCGTAGAGGCGGAAGGCGATGCCGACCAGGGTCGCAACCGGCGCAAGGGTGATGTAGCGCTTTTCGAAATTCATCCGCACGCCGAGCACGCGGCCGCCGTTCCAGTCGCCCATCGTGACGATGCCGTAGTCGGGAATCGACGTTGCGTCCGAGCCGGCGGTCGGCCCGGTCAGGCCAAAGCAGGGGACTTCGCGGCCATCGGCCAAGCGTGGCAGGTAGTGGCTCTTCTGTTCGGCGGTGCCGTAGTGCGCCAGCAGTTCGCCCGGGCCGAGCGAATTGGGCACGCCGACGGTGGAGCTGAGCGTGGCCGAAACCGACGCCAGCTTCATGATCACTCGCGAATGCGCGTAAGCCGAAAAGCCCAGGCCGCCGTATTCCTTGGCGATGATCATGCCGAAGAACTTGTTCTTCTTGATGAACTCCCAGACTTCGGGCGCGAGGTCGGCGCGCACGTGGGTGGTTTCCCAGTCGTTGACCATGCGGCAGACGTCTTCCACCGGGCCGTCGAGGAAGGCCTGTTCCTCCGCGGTCAAGGTCGGCGCTGGCTGGTCGAGCAGGATCTTCCAGTTCGGCCGGCCCGAGAACAATTCGCCTTCGAAGCCGACCGTCCCGGTTTCAAGCGCCACGCGCTCCGTGTCCGACAGCGGCGGCAGGATCTTCGAATAGAACTTCAACAGCGGCGCCGTGATCCAGCGTTGCCGCACCGGCGTGAGCAGCAGCGGCAATACCGCCAGCCCCAGCAGCGCGGCGGCGACCAGCGTCGCGACCGGACTTACGCCCAGTAGCGCGCAAGCGACCAGGGCGGAAGCGGCAATCGCCGCGAACACGGCCAGGGACCAGCGGTGATAGGCGGCGAAACCGGTGACCAGCAGCAGGGCCAGGAAGGGGATCAACACGTTCATTGCCATCAACTCCAGAGCGAAATCGTCGCCAAATATTCCATACGGGATGGTATGGAACCCCGTCTTCCTTGTCAATACCAATGCGTATGGTTCATGCTTCAAAGTCCTGCGGCACTGCGTCACCGTGCCGCAATCGCTAAACTATGGACCGTATGGTCATGACTGCACAGAAATCTGAAAAATCGCGGCTCAGCGCCGAAACCTGGGCCGTCGCGGCCCTCGACGTCATCGCCGAACAGGGGCTGGCGGCCGTGGCGGTGGAGCCCATGGCGCGCCGGCTTGGCGTCACCAAGGGTAGCTTCTATTGGCATTTCCCGTCCCGGGAGGCGCTCTTGGTGGCGGCGTTGGAACGCTGGGAGCGGACCGAGCAGGAACAGGTCTTCGGCAAGATGGAAGCGGTGTCCGACCCGCGCGCCCGTCTGCGCGCCCTGTTCCAGCTGGTCGCGAACGAAATCCGTCCGCACATCATCTACAGCGAGCTGCTCAAGGCGCTCGACCACCCGGTCGTAAAGCCAGTCCTGGAGCGCGTGTCGCAACAGCGGCTGGACTACCTCACCGCCAGCTTCCGGCAAGCCGGGCTCAACCGCATCGATGCCCAGAACCGCGCCCGCCTGGCGTACGCCGCCTACGTCGGGTTCCTCCAGCTGAGCCTGCAGCTCGGTCAGCCGCGGCTGCACCATGACGAGTTCGAGGCCTACGTCAGCCACGTCATGACCACGCTGATTCCAGAATAAGGTAAACGTTTCCATGTCCAGCCAACTCGCCGCGCTCAACGACTGGGTGCACGCCGTCGCCAGACTGACCCAGCCGGAGCAGATCCACTGGTGCGACGGCTCCGACGAAGAAAACACCGAGCTCACCGAATTGATGCTGGCGACCGGCGACTTCGTCAAGCTCAACGAAAAAACGCATCCGAATTGCTACCTGCACCGCTCCAGCCCGAGCGACGTGGCGCGGGTCGAACACCTGACCTTCGTCTGCACCAATCGGGAAGTCGATGCCGGCCCGAACAACCACTGGATGGGGCCGACCGAGGCGCACGCCAAGATGGACGCGCTTTACGCCGGCTGCATGCGTGGCCGCACCATGTACGTGGTGCCCTACTGCATGGGGCCGATCGAATCGCCGCTGGCGCGGTGCGGCGTCGAGATCACGGACAGCCCGTACGTGGTCGCCAACATGCGCATCATGACCCGCATGGGCGCCGCGGCGCAGGCGCGGATCGAGCGCGAGGGATCGTTCATCAAGGGCCTGCATTCGATTGGCGACCTCAACCCCGACCGCCGCTTCATCATGCACTTCCCGGAAGAGCTGACCATCAAGAGCTTCGGCTCCGGCTACGGCGGCAATGCCCTGCTCGGCAAGAAATGCCACGCCCTGCGCATCGCCAGCTACCAGGCGCGCAGCGAGGGCTGGTTGGCCGAGCACATGCTGATCGTCGGCATCGAAACGCCCAAGGGCGAGACCCATTACGTCGCCGCCGCCTTCCCCAGCGCTTGCGGCAAGACCAACCTCGCCATGCTGATTCCGCCGGAAGGCTATCGCCAGGACGGCTGGAAGGTCTGGACCATCGGCGACGACATCTGCTGGATGCGCCCGGGCGCCGATGGCCGCCTGTATGCGATCAATCCGGAATCGGGGTTCTTCGGGGTGGCGCCGGGCACCAGCACCAAGACCAATGCCAATGCGATGGCGATGCTGAACAAGGACGCGATTTTCACCAATGTCGCCGTGACCGCCGACAACCAGCCCTGGTGGGAAGGGTTGTCCGAAGGCGTGCCGGTACTTGATTGGCAGGGCCGTCCCTACGACAAGGCGCACGGCCCGGCCGCGCATCCCAATTCGCGCTTCACCGTGTCGGCCAAGTCGTGCCCGAGCTACACGCCGCGCTCCGAGGATCCGCAGGGCGTGCCGCTTTCGGCGATTGTTTTCGGCGGCCGGCGCGAATCGCTGGTGCCGCTGGTGTTCGAAGCCCGCGACTGGACCCACGGCGTGCTGGTCGGCGCGGCGATGGCCTCGGAAACCACCGCCGCCGCGACCGGCGCAGTCGGCGTCGTGCGCCGCGATTCGATGGCCATGAAGCCGTTCTGCGGCTACAACTTCGGCGACTACTTCAAGCACTGGCTGTCGTTCGACCAGCCGGGCGCGAAGCTGCCCAAGATCTTCCACGTCAACTGGTTCCGCAAGGGTGGCGACGGCAAGTTCATGTGGCCGGGCTTCGGCGACAACCTGCGCGTGCTCGAATGGATGCTCAAGCGGGTCGAGGGCAGCGCCGGCGCGGTGGAGACGCCGATCGGACACCTGCCGAACGCCGCCGACCTCAACACCAACGGCCTGTCGTTGCCGGAATCGCAGTTGCAACAGTTGCTGCATGTCGATCGCGACGGCTGGTACGAAGAGCTGACCGCCATCGGCGATTACCTGGCCGGTTACGGCGACCAGGCCCCGCCGAACCTCGAGGCCGAACAACGCCGGATCGTCGCCGCCCTGGCGTGAGCGAGTTGGGAAAAGTGGAAAAAGGGATCTGACCCCTTTTTGCCGTGAAAGCCTTTTACTGCCACCACTTCGTGCTGCCATTGCCGGCCGGGCACCGCTTTCCCATGCAGAAGTACCGGCGCCTGTACGAGCGCGTGCGCGAACGCGCGCCCGCTTGGGGCATCGAGCTGCTCGAACCGCCCGCCGCCAGCGACGAAGACCTGTTGCGCGTGCACGACGCGGACTACGTGCGCCGCATGGTGTCGGGCGACGACATCGACGCCGACATGCGCCGCATCGGCTTCCCGTGGTCGGCGGCGATGGTCGAGCGTTCCCGGCGCTCCTCGGGCGGAACGATGCTGGCCTTGCAGTCGGCCCTGGCCGGCGACGGCATCGCGGTCAATCTCGCCGGCGGCACCCACCACGCCGCCTTCGAGCGCGGCGGCGGCTACTGCGTCTTCAACGATGCGGTCGTGGCGGCGCGCGCGGCCCAGCACCGGCGCGCCGCCCGGCGCGTGCTGCTGGTGGACCTCGACGCCCACCACGGCAACGGCAGCGCCGAGCTCTGCGCCGGCGATGACAGTCTGTTCGCATTTTCCATGCATGCGGCGCGGATCTATCCGGCGGTCAAGCCCGCGTCCGACCTGGATGTCGCGTTGCCGCCGGCTTGCGACGACGCGCGGTATCTCGACTTGCTCGCGCGCCACCTGCCCGAGGCGATCGCGCGCGCCCGGCCCGATGCCGTGGTCTACCTGGCCGGCGCCGATCCCTACGTCGGCGATCGCCTCGGCGGCCTGGCGCTGAGCAAGCCGGGCTTGGCCGAACGCGACCGCCAGGTGTTCTCCGCCTGCGAGCGCCACGGCCTGGCGCTCGCGGTCTGCATGGCCGGTGGTTACGCGCAAGATGTCGAGGACATCGTCGACATCCACCTGGCGACGGTACGTTCGGCCGCGGCGGCGCAATCGCGTCGGGTAATCGCTTAAACCCTGGCGCTTGCCTGGGCATCACAGGCCGTATGCTGACCCTTGCCATGACCCTGGATGCGCCGCTGGCCGAACCGGCCCCGTCTGCCCCCGACGACGACCATGCCCTGGTCCGGGACGCGGGTCGCGGCGATGCGCGGGCGTTCGAGGCCCTGTATCGCAAGCATTCCCGGCGCATCTACGCCGTGGTCTGGCGATTGGCCGGCGGCAATGCCGCCCGGGCCGAAGACCTGGTCCAGGAAGCCTTCCTGCGCGCCTGGCAGGCCTTGCCAGGTTTTCGTTTTCAAAGCGCCTTTTCGACCTGGTTGCACCGGTTGGCGGTGAACACCGCCCTGATGGAGCTGCGCAGTCGGCGTGGCGGCGTGGATCTCGAAGTCGACGACAGCGCGCTGGAACGGCAGGCATCCGGCGACACCGCCGGCCAACGCACGCGGGAGCGCCTCGACCTCGAGCGGGCGATCGCGACCTTGCCTGAGCGCGCCCGCGCCGTGCTCGTGCTCTACGACATCGAGGGTTGGAAGCACGAGGAAATCGCCGCGGAACTGGCTATGGCGGTCGGAAGTTCCAAGGCACAACTGCATCGCGCGCGCGGACTGCTGCGCGCGCGCCTGGGAGAACACCATGAGCGAGATTGACCTGCGCTGGCAGCTGCGGCAATTGCCGCGCGAAATCGAACCGCCACGCGACCTGTGGCCGGGCATCGCCGCGCGCATCCAGCCGAGGCGCGCCGGCCATTCGCGCCGGTGGCTGGCTGGCTTGGCGCTGGCCGCGTCCTTGCTCCTGGCCGTCGGCCTTGCCTGGCGCTTGCAGCGACCGGCAAGCGCGCCCGCCGAAGACGGCGAGGCGGTGATCGTGGCCGCGCAGGCGCGGGCGATCAACGACGAATACGAAGCCGCGCTGCGCCAGTTCGACGGCGCGCCGATGGCGCCGGAATACAACGACAGCCTGCGCTCGCTCGACCACAGCCTGGTCGAGATCCACCGCGCCATCGCCGCCGACCCCGGCTCCGTGTTCCTGCTCGAACAATTGCAAAAAACCTATTCCCACCGGTTGGCGCTGACCCAACGCGCCGTCACCGGCTGATAAACCGCAAGACATTGATCAATCAGGAGAGCAGGTCATCAACAAATGCATATCAATCGTTTTTTCCGCTCTGCTGCCGTTTGCGTTGATCGGATGCGCCGCAGTTGCTGAGAAACGCACGGACAATCCTGCGAAAGTGGCTCCGATAATCCCCGTCGATGCCAAGACAGAGTTTGCGGCGGGTACGGATTTTGCGCTGAATGGCGACATGACGTCGGCCCTATTGCATTTTAAACGTATCGATGCGCGCGGATTGAATGCAGAGCAGCAGGCTGCGCTTGCCGGCGTCCTCGTAAACTTCAACGCAAAGGTATCGAGAAATGGTGGTACCGGGCTGGATCCGTGGATAGCAAAGGTGCTCGCGGTGTACCAGCGCTACTGGTCGCGCGTCATGACGGGCCGAGTGACCGCCGAAATCGGTAAGCGCCAGTTGGCGGATACGCTCGCGCCGCTCGTCGGCGTCTCCGGCAAGAGTGGAACGCCCATCGAAATGGATGAGCTTGAACCAAAAATCCAGGAACAGATCCGGGCGAGAGGTTACTACTCCCTGCAAGGCGTCACATCGCCATTCCGTGAGTTCATGTTGTGGCGCACGCAAGACAACAAGGTTTACGACGTTGACCTTCCGGATGGTCGCGAGGCCGTTTCAGTTGCCATGCTCGACGACTTCGTCAGTCTCGGCTGGACCGGATTCGCGACCGGCAATTATTACCACTCGGGCGGCTGGGCCACGCGAGAGCGGCTCTTCTGCGTTCGGATGTCATACGATCTCGATTCGGAATCGTTTCGCATTAGCTATCTGGCGCATGAAGGGCAGCATTTCTCGGATTACAAGCGGTTCCCAAGTCTCGAAGGCCCAGAACTGGAATATCGGGCGAAGTTGGTGGAACTCATTTATGCGGACACGACGGCGCGCGAGCTGTTGAAGGCGTTCAGCGAGCAAGGTTCGGATAGGCGTGAAAATCCTCACGGTTACGCCAATCTCCGCCTGATGAACGACCTGACGCATACGCTGAATGTCGCCACCTCAGATGCATCTTGGTGGGAAGCCATTCCGCCTGCAACAATCCGCGCAACCGCTCTGCGACTCTTCAATGAGGACACGCAACGGCTTGGGCGTCGCGGCGCTGCGGCCAAACATCCATTGTAACGAACGGTGCTGCGCACTGCCGTAGCCACGGAACGATCTTAAAAAGGAGTCCACCATGTCCATCCGAAATTTCGCCCAGTTGTCCCTGCTCGGCCTGGTGGCCGCCGGCTCGGCGCTGGCTGCCACCCCGATCAACCAGACCCGTCCGCTGAACGCCGATGGCCAGGTCAGCGTCGACAACGTCAAGGGCCGCATCGTCGTCCGTACCTGGGCGCAGCCGCAGGTGAAGATTACCGGCTCGCTCGGCGCCGGCGTCGAGAAGTTGATCGTCGAAGGCGACGGTCGCTCGCTGCGCATCGAAGCCAAGTATCCGGAACGGCATGGCTGGAAATTGTGGGCCAACGGCAACGATGCCGAACCCAGCATCATCGAAGTGACCGTGCCGCAACGCGCCTCGCTCGACCTGAACGCGGTCAGTGCCGACATCGACGTCCAGCAAACGACCGGCCGCAAGTTGGCGGCGGAATCGGTCAGCGGCGAAATCCGCGTCACCGCCTCGTCGCCCGGCGAAGCCCGCATCGAGACGGTCAGTGGCAATGCCTACCTGCGCATCACGACGGCGAAAGCTTCGGCGGAAACCGTCAGCGGCGACATCGACCTGCAGGGCGGGCTGACCGGCGACGTCTCGCTGGAAACCGTGTCCGGCGACATGCGCCTGGTCGCCAACCGGATCGACAGCCTGCGCGTGGACTCGGTCTCCGGCGACGCGACCCTGCAGCTGGACCTGACGCCAACCGGCTCGGTCAAGACCGATTCGGTGAGCGGCAATGTCAGCCTGATGCTGCCGCGCGCGGTCAGCGCCCGGCTGCACGTGGAGACCTTCAGCGGCGACATCCGCTCCGACGTCGGCACGGTGCAGAAGCAAGACGGTCCGGGCCGGACGCTCGATGTCCGGCTCGAAGAGGGCCAGGCGGACATCCACCTGGAGACCTTCTCGGGCGACGTCACCGTCGACACGCACTGAGACCGCTGCGCTGCTGCTTGCCTAGGGTTCGTCGACGCTGACGCCGGTTTCGCGCAGCGTCTGCAGCAAGGGGCCGAGG
>JANYBA010000047.1 GCA_025360985.1 Gammaproteobacteria bacterium
CAGCGTCCAGCCGCCGAGCAGATCCTGCTGAAGAATGAGCTGGACGTACTTGGGCGATTCGCCGGCGAGCGGTTTTTGCTGGAGCAGTAGGCGCATGCGGGTATTTTAGCCGCCCAGCGCCCGCAATACCGCGTCTTCATCAATACCCGCGACGACCTCGGCCCGGCCGATGCCGCGCCACAGGATCAGCCGCATTTGGCCGGAGACCGCCTTCTTGTCCAGCCGCATCCTGGCCAGCAGGGCCTCGGCGTCGAGTCCGCGCGGCAATGAGGTCGGCAGCCCGAGGCGATCCAGCAGGGCGGCGAGGCGTTCGCCATCGCCGTGGGGCGCGCGGCCGAGCGTGGCGGACAAGCGAGCGGCGAGCACCATCCCGACCGCCACCGCCTCGCCGTGGATGAGCCCGCCGAAACGCTGCTCGGCTTCGATCGCATGGCCGAAGGTATGGCCGAAGTTGAGCAGGGCGCGCTCGCCCTGTTCGGTTTCGTCGCGGGCGACGACGCCGGCCTTGTGCGCGCAACTGCGGAAGATCGCCTCGACGATGGCTGCCGGTTCGGACGCCAACAGCGCCTCGGCATGGCCTTCGAGCCAGGCGAAGAAATCGCCGTCGCCGATCGCGCCGTACTTGACGACTTCGGCCAGCCCCGCCCGCAGTTCGCGTGCCGGCAGCGTCGCCAACGTCGCCGTGTCGGCCAACACGGCTGAAGGCTGGTGGAAGGCGCCAACCAAATTCTTGCCGGCCGGCAGGTCGACCGCGGTTTTTCCGCCGACCGAGGAATCGACCATGGCCAACAACGTGGTCGGAAGTTGAACAAAGCGGACGCCGCGCATCCAACACGCGGCGGCGAAGCCGGCGAGGTCGCCGACCACGCCGCCGCCGAGCGCGAGCACGGTCGCGTCGCGACTGGCGCCAAGATCGGACAACGCATCCAGGGCATCGGCGAAGCGATCCAGCGTTTTTTCCTGTTCGCCGGGGGCGATCACGAAGGTGCCGACCGCCTTGCCCGACAGCGCGGCCAGCACCTTGCCCAGGTACAGCGGTGCGACGTTGTCGTCGCTGACCACCAGCGCATGCCGACCCGGCACGAGCGCGCGCAGCCCGGCGGCATCGTCGAGCAATCCGGCGCCGATCCGGATCGGATAGCGGCGAGCCCCGAGTTCGACCGTCAGTTCCCGCATCAGGCGGCCTCGCCACGTTGCCAGCGCGATTGCACGAGGTCGCCGACCCGGTCGCAGGCGGTCGCCACGGCCAGGCCGTCGGAATCGAAGACCAGATCCGCGACTTCCTCGTACAGGGCATTGCGCGTCGCCGCCAACCCTTCCAGCCGACCTTGCTTGTCGTCGGTCGCGAGCAGCGGCCGGGTCCGGTCGCGCGCCAGGCGCTGCAATTGCTGTTCCACGCTGACCTTGAGGTAGACCACGAAGCCATGCCCGCGCAACAACTGCCGGTTCTGCGCCGACAGCACGGCGCCGCCGCCGGTGGCGACCAGCTGGCCGCGCTCGCGCATCAGTTCGGCGATCAGTTGCGACTCGCGCACGCGGAACCCGGCCTCGCCTTCGCATTCGAAGATTAGCGGCACCGGCGCGCCGGTGATCTCCTCGAGCCGGTGGTCGGCATCGACGAAGACCAGGCCCAAGCGCTGCGCCAGGCGCTTGCCGATCGAGGACTTGCCGGCGCCCATGGGGCCGACGAGCACGAGGTTGGGCGCGGGATTCATGTTGCGAATGCTAGCATCCGGGCGCTTGCCGACGGAGCGAAGCGTGGCCCTGGAAACTCCCCCTTGCGTGGTGATCGCCGGCGCCGGCGACGTCGGCGGTCGGCTGGCGGCGCTGCGCGTCCGGCGCGGCGACGAGGTCATCGCCTTGCGCCGACGCGAGGTCGCCTGCACCGCCGGCATCCGGTCGCTGCGCGCCGATCTCGCCACCGGCGCGGGCCTCGAACGGCTGCCGCGCCAGGCGCAGGCGATCGTTTTCTGTGCCGCGCCCGACGAGCGCAGCGAACCGGCCTACCGCGCGCTCTACCTCGATGGCCTGCGCCGACTGCTTGATGCCTGCGACGCGCCGCGCCTGCTGTTCGTGTCCTCGACTGCGGTGTATGGCGAAGACGCCGGCGAATGGGTGGACGAAGCGACGCCGGCGCGGCCGCCCGCGTTCAACGGCCGCGTGCTGTTTGAGGCCGAGCACGAGCTCGCGCCGCACGCCGGCAGCGTGGTCCTGCGCCTGAGCGGCCTGTACGGGCCGGGACGCGAGGCGATGTTGCGCCGCGCCCAAGCGAGCGCCGCCGCCCGACCGCGCTGGAGCAATCGCATCCACGTCGACGATGCGGCCTCGGCGCTGGCGCACCTGCTTGACCTGTCCGGGCCCGGGCGGCTTTATCTCGGCACCGACGACCGGCCCGTGTTCGAACACGAACTCGTCGCCTGGTTGCGCCAACGCGATGGCTTGCCGCCGCCGTCGATCGTGGCCGAAGCCGAAAGTGGGCGGCGGATCAGCAACGGCCACCTGCGGGTCAGCGGCTGGGCGCCGCACTACCCGGATTTCACAGCCGGCTACGGGCCCTCGGCGGTCGGCGCCGGCGTATAGTTTCGTTGTCCCACCCACGCTGTCCAACCTTTGGGAGCACGACCATGACCACCACCGTCGCGAAGACCATCGAAATCTCTTCTTCGTCCAGCAAGGGCATCGAGGACGCCGTGCAGGGCGGCCTGAAGAAAGCCTCGCGCAGCGTCAAGAACATCAAGGGCGCCTGGATCAACGACATCAAGGTCGTGACCGACGATGACGGCAACGTCACCGAGTGGCGGGTGCACATGCACGTGAGCTTCATCGTTTCCTGATCGACCATGTCCGCGATGCCCGACCAGCCGCCTGATCTCTACGCCGAGGCGCTGCAGACCTTCGACCACCTGCTCGACGAGGCGCGCACGTCCGGCGACCCCGAGCCGACGGCGATGACGCTGGCGTCGATCGGCGAGAACGGGCGGCCGTCGGCGCGCACCGTCCTGCTCAAGGCCCACGACGAGCGCGGCTTCGTCTTCTACACCAACTTCGAAAGCCGCAAGGGCCGGCAACTCGCCGCCAGCCCGCAGGCGGCGCTGTTGTTCCTGTGGAAGGGCCTGCGCGGCCGCGAGCACGTCCAAGTCAAGATCGAGGGCACGGTCGAGCCGGTGACGGTGGCCGAAGCCGAGGCCTATTTCGCGCTGCGACCGCGCGAAAGCCAGCTCGGCGCCTGGGCGTCGCTGCAATCGCAGACGCTGCCCTCGCGCGAAGAATTCGAGCGCCGCTTCGCCGCGGTCGAGCAGCGCTTCGACGGCGTCGCGGTACCGCGCCCGCCGCACTGGTCGGGTTTCCGGGTCGTGCCGGAGCTGATCGAATTCTGGTACGGCGCCAAGTTCCGCCTGCACGAACGCCAGCGCTACGAGCGCGCCGACGGCGCCTGGAGCAAGCGGATGCTCTATCCATGAGCGTTTTGCCTTGACCCTGGGCCCGCGTCGCATCGTCTGCCTGACCGAAGAGCCGACCGAAGTCCTGTACGCCCTCGGCGAGCAAGCGCGGATCGTTGGCATCTCCGGCTTCACGGTGCGGCCGGTCATCGCCCGCAAGGAAAAGCCCAAGGTCAGCGCCTTCACCTCAGCGAAGATCGGCGAGATCCTCAAGCTGGAGCCGGATTTCGTGGTCGGGTTTTCCGACATCCAGGCCGACATCGCCGCCGCGCTGATCAAGCAGGGTGTCGAGGTCTGGATCAGCAACCATCGCAGCGTCGAGGGCATCCTCGACTATGTGCGTCGGCTGGGCGCCCTGGTCGGCGTCGGCGCCAAAGCCAACGACTACGCGGGCGAATTGCGACGCGGCCTGGATGACATTGCCGCGGCATCCGCCCGGCTGCCGCGTCGGCCGAAAGTCTATTTCGAGGAATGGGACGAGCCGCGCATCACCGGCATCCGTTGGGTCGCCGAGCTGGTGCGGATCGCCGGCGGTGACGATATCTTTCCCGAGCGCGCGGAAAAGTCCTTGGCCAAGGATCGCATCCTCGCCGATGATGCGGAAATCATCGCGCGCGCGCCGGACATCGTCTTCGGCTCCTGGTGCGGCAAGAAATTCCAGCCGGCGAAAGTGGCGGCGCGCCCCGGCTGGGCGAACGTGCCGGCGGTACGCGACGGCGAACTGCACGAGATCAAGTCGCCGATCATCCTGCAGCCCGGCCCGGCGGCGTTGACCGATGGGGTGCGCGAAATCGCAGCCCACATCTCACGATGGGCTCGCAGACCAGGGTAGGAGCGAATTTATTCGCGACGAAACACGCTTTCGACGCGTCTTGTGTCGCCAATGAATTGGCTCCTACCCAAGCGCGTCCACGCCCATATTGGCCAACAACGCCGTCATCCGGCCCGCTTGCACGGCCTGTTCGCTCGACGCATTGCCCTGGGCCGCGCGCTTGGCCACGCCCTGCGCGATGGCGGCGAGACGGAAGAAGCTGAAGGCCAGCACGAAGCCCCAGTCCCCGGGGATCGGCCGGCCCGTGAGTTCGGAATAACGATGCAGGATCGCCGCCTCGTCCGGAATGCCGAGCGCGGCGCGATCCAAGCCGGCCAGACCGGGCAGGGCCGGGTTGCGCGGCAGGCGCAGGGCCATGCAGAAATAGCCGAGGTCGGCCAGCGGCTGGCCGAGCGTCGACAATTCCCAATCGACCACCGCGATCACGCGCGGCTCGACCGGGTGGAACATCAGGTTGTCTATCCGATAGTCGCCGTGCACCAGGGCCACCGCGCCATCGTCGGCGGGGCAACGCGACGGCAGTTGAGCCACCAGCGTGGCCATTGCCGGAATGTCTCCGGTTTCGCTCTGGCGGTATTGCTCGCTCCAGCGGGCGACCTGGCGCGAAAAATAATTTCCCGGCTTGCCGTAGTCGACCAGGCCGACCGCGGTCGGGTCGATCGTGTGCACGGCCGCCAGGGTCGCGATGAGGGCTTCGAAATAGTTGGCGCGTTTCTCGGCCGGGACCTCGGGCAGGGACGGATCCCAGAAAATCCGGCCGTCGACGAATTCCATCAGGTAGAACATCGAGCCGATCACCGACTCGTCGCCGCACAAGAGCAGCGGAGCGGCCACCGGCACGCTACTGCCGTGAAGGGCTTGCAATACCCGGAATTCCCGATCGACTGCGTGCGCGGAAGCGAGCAGCTGCCCCGGCGGCTTGCGGCGCAGCACGTAGCGACCGCTCGCCGCCTCGATCAGGTAGGTCGGGTTGGACTGGCCACCCTTGAACTTGCTCGACAACAGTGGGCCGCGAAAGCCCGCGACCCGGCCTTCAAGATAGGCCGCGAGGGCGGCGTCGGGTAGGTCGAGCGGGTGCGTCACGCTCAGGCCTTGAGCATCGACCGCGCGAGCGCCGCGATGTGGACTTCGTCGGGGACGTCCGCGAGGCGCAGCGAGCGCGCCCCGGCGTAGGCCTGGGCGAGGAAATGGTCCTGCGACAGGCCGCCGCCGCCGTGCAACTGCATGGCGCGGTCGAGCACCGCGCAGGCCATTCGCGGTGCGACGATCTTGATCATTCCAATCAAATCCTTGGCGCCCTTGTTGCCGTGGGCATCCAGGGTCGCGGCCGCCTGCAGGGTCAGCAGCCGGGCCTGCTCGATTTCGCAGCGCGACAGCGCGATCGCCTCCTGGGCCATGCCGAGATCACCCAACGGACGGCCGAACGCGACGCGATGGCGCGCCCGCTCGACCATGGCTTCCAGCGCGCGCTGCGCCAGGCCGATCAGGCGCATGCAGTGGTGGATCCGGCCCGGACCGAGCCGGGCCTGGGCGATTTCGAAGCCGCTGCCTTCGCGGTGCAGGAGATTGCCGACCGGCACGCGGACGTCTTCGAACGCGAGCTCGACGTGTCCGTGCGGCGCATCGTCGTAGCCGAACACCTGCAGCGCGCGGGCGACGCGGACGCCCGGCGTGGCCATCGGCACCAGCACCATCGACTGGCGCCGGTGCGGATCCGCGCCCGGGTCCGTCACGCCCATGACGATCAGGATCTTGCAGCGCGGGTCGCCGGCGCCGGTCGTCCACCACTTGCGCCCCGTGATCACGTACTCGTCGCCCGAGCGGACGATCGGCAGGGCGATATTGGTCGCGTCGCTGGAGGCGACGTCCGGCTCGGTCATGGCGAAGGCCGAGCGGATTTCGCCTTCGAGCAGCGGGTTCAACCATTGGGTCTGTTGCGCGGCACTGCCGAACTGGTGCAGTACTTCCATGTTGCCGGTGTCCGGCGCCGAGCAATTGAAAATCTCCGAGGCGATCAGCGAACGGCCCATGCGTTCGGCCAGGCGCGCGTATTCGAGGTTTTTCAGGCCAGCGCCGTGCACGGGGTCGGGCAGGAACAGGTTCCACAGGCCCTCGGCCCGAGCCCGCGATTTCAGGGACTCGAGCAGCGGCGGGATGGTCCAGCGACGGGCCGGGTCGCGATCCCATTCGGCGAATTCGGTCTCGGCCGGGTACACATGCGCGGCCATGAACGCCGCCAGGCGGGCGTCGAGTTCGCGAGTGCGTTCGGACATCGGAAAGAGCTCGCTCATTTTGGTCCGAATCCTCGGGTTGCCTGTGGGAGGGGCTTCAGCCCCGACTTCGCGCCGCCAAAGACGTCGGGGCTGAAGCCCCT
>JANYBA010000050.1 GCA_025360985.1 Gammaproteobacteria bacterium
TGCTATCTCGGTGTTGCCGGCGCGTTCCGGAACCTGGGTTCCGGGAACGGCCAAAGGCCGGGGGCTTTCGCTCCCAGCCTCGGTGGTCGCCTATGGAAACAGGCGACGCAAGTACGCTTACTTGAGCTCGACCGTGGCACCAGCCGCTTCGAGATCCTTCTTGAACTTGTCGGCATCGGCCTTGGACACGGCTTCCTTGACCACGCCCGTGGCTTCGACCAGGTCCTTGGCTTCCTTGAGGCCCAGGCCAGTGATGGCGCGGACCGCCTTGATGACTTCGACCTTCTTCTCGCCGGCAGCCTTGAGGACGACCGAGAATTCGGTCTGCTCTTCGACCGGGGCAGCGGCGGCAGCCGGGCCGGCGGCCATCATGACCGGGGCGGCGGCGGTGACGCCGAACTTGGTTTCGATGGCCTTGACCAGCTCCATCACTTCCATCAGGGTCTTGCTGGCGACCGCGTCGACGATCTGTTCGTTGGTGAGAGACATTTGAATTACCTCTGGAATGTATTTTCTGGTTGGATTTCAGTGGCTAGCAGTAGTTCGGATCAAGCGGGCTCGGCCTGGGCTTCGGCGGCGATTTCGCCACCACCCTGCTGGTCGGCCACCGCCCTGACCGCACGCGCGAACATGGTCGCGGGTTCGGCGAGAACGCGGGCCAACATGGCGAGCGCCTGTTCGCGGGTCGGCAGGGACGCGATCACGTCCACGTGCGAGGCCGGATACAGCTTGCCGCCAATCGACACGACCTTCGCCTGCAGCTTGTCGTTGCCCTTGGCGAATTCCTTGATCAGACGACCGGCGGCGCCGGGGTCTTCCTGCGAGAACGCATACAGCAGCGGACCGGTGAGGGCGTCTTTGACGCACTCGAATTCGGTACCGGCAACCGCGCGCGACGCCAGCGTGTTCTTGACTACTTTCAGGAACACACCGGATTCGCGGGCTTTCTTGCGCATCGCGGTCATCTGACTGACCGTGGTGCCCGCGTACTCGGCAGCAACCAAGGAGTGGGCCTTGGCGGCGATGTCCGCCAGCTCGGCGACTACTTCTTGCTTCTGGGACAAATTGAGAGCCATTTCACTCCTCCTAATGAACTCCGCTCGCGGCTCCAGCCGCTTGCGGTCCTGGGGCGGCACCGATCCTTCGGTGCCGGGGACGCCGAAGCATCCCGGTGGTGGCCTTTCCAGACTGGTTTGCACCAGTGAAATCCAGATCGGCGGCACCATCTGCGCAGGCTGGCCTTCCTTGCGGGAGGCCTTGATTAAGCGAATCCGCTGGCTTCGACGGCGATTCCTTGCCTTTCGTGCATCCCTGCCCGACGTCGACGCGCGCTATCCGCACCTGCGGTCTTTGATGGCTCCCGTTTCGCTTTCGCTCGCGGGCGCCTTCAAAATTTGTTGCCCGGCCGGGGCGACACTTCCGGCCGTTTTGAAGCGATTTACTTGGCCAGGCTCAACGACGCCTGATCGACGATCACGCCCACGCCCATGGTCGAGCTGAGCGAGATCTTCTGCAGGTACTGGCCCTTGGAGGAAGACGGCTTGGCCTTGATCAGGTCGGCGAGCAGCGCGTGCAGGTTGGTGCTGAGCGCAGCGGCGTCGAAATTGGCCTTGCCGATCGTGCAATGGATGATCCCGGCCTTGTCGGTGCGGTAGCGCACCTGGCCGGCCTTGGCGTTGCGCACGGCGCCGGCGGCGTCGGGCGACACGGTGCCGACCTTGGGGTTCGGCATCAGGCCGCGCGGACCGAGCACCTGGCCGAGCTTGCCGACCACGCGCATCGCATCCGGCGTGGCGATGACCACGTCGTAGTTGATGTCGCCGCCGAGCATCTTCTCGGCAAGGTCGTCCATGCCGACCACGTCGGCGCCGGCGGCCAGGGCTTCATCGGCCTTGGCGCCCGCAGGGCAGAACACGGCAACGCGGACCGACTTGCCGGTGCCGGCGGGCAGCACGGTCGAACCGCGCACCTGCTGGTCCGACTTCTTGGCATCGACGCCGAGGCGGATCGCCACGTCGACCGATTCGACGAACTTGGTCTTGGAATTGGACTGGATGATCTTCAGGGCTTCGTCCAGGGCGTAGGGCTTGCCCGGGGTGACGAGCTTCTGCAGGGCCTGGAAACGCTTCGAGGAATTCGTCATGTCTTAGCCCTCCACCACGAGGCCCATGCTGCGGGCGCTACCGGCAATGGTGCGCACTGCAGCATCGAGCGAAGCCGCCGTCAGATCGGGTTCTTTCGCCTTGGCGATGTCCTCGAGCTGCTTGCGGGTGACTTTTCCGACCTTCTCGGTGTTCGGGCGCTTGGAGCCCGAGGCGATGCCGGCGGCCTTCTTCAGCAGCACCGAAGCCGGGGTCGAC
>JANYBA010000132.1 GCA_025360985.1 Gammaproteobacteria bacterium
CTCGCCGGTCTGGATCGTGACCAGCGTCTTGCCGAGCATCTCCTCGGCGTGGGCGCGCACTTCCTCGATCGACTTCGCCAGCCGAACGCCGCCCTTGGCATCGGGACCGAGTTCGACGAACTTGCCCTTGCCGCGCCCGCCTGCGTGGATCTGCGCCTTGACCACCCACAGGTCGCCGGGAATGGCCTTGGCCGCCGCGACCGCCTCTTCCGCATTGCGCGCGACCCGTCCCGCCGGCACCGCGATGCCGTAGTCGGCGAACAGCTGCTTGGCCTGGTACTCGTGGAAATTCATGCGTCACCGATCTGCGAGAGCGGCGCGTATTGTCGCCGACCCGGTCGGGCAAGGCAAAACCCGCGCTAGACTCGCCGCCATGGCCTCCGCCCCCGACCACGTATCCGCCCAGCACCGCGAACTGTACTTTTTCGCGCTGTTCCGGGTCCTGGAGGCCGGCATCCTTGCCCTGGTCGCCTTCTCGCCGATCGGACCGCAACTGCTGGCGATCCAGCAACCGACGCTGCTCAAGCTCGCCGCAGCAGGCTACCTGGCGCTTTCCGGCGTGTTGCTGGTGACCAGCCGCCAACCTGGATTCCGGCTGCGTCGGCAAACCGCGATCGGCATGGTGGTCGACCTGCTGGCCCTCGGCGCCGCGCTTTTCGCCATCGATGGCGGCGAAAGCGGCATCGCCATGTTCATGGTGTTCAACATCGGCGCCGGCGCTTTGATCCTGACTCCGGCCGCCAGCTTCGGCTTCGCGATCGCCGCGGCCCTGGTCTTGTTCGGCGAGTATTTCTACAACCGCCTGTTCAACGACACCGGCGTGGCCCGCGTTGCCGAGACGATGATGTTTTCGATCACCTACCTCGGCACCGCCCTGCTCTGCCAACAATTGCGCCGGCAATTGAGCGAGAGCGAGGCGCTGGCGGAAAAACGCGGCGAGGAACTGGCGAACCTGTCCGAGTTGAACGAACTGGTGATCCGGCGCATGCGCACCGGCGTGCTCGTGGTCGACGGCGGCCACCGCATCCGCCTGGCCAACGAAGCCGCCTGGACGCTGATGGGCACGCCCTCGCCCGAACGGCGCGAGCTCTCCGATGTCGCCCCGGTGCTCAATGACAGCTTGTGGCAGTGGCGGCGCGGCCGCGGCGACGCGCCCAAGGCCATGGTCATGCACGAAGGCGGCTACGAAGTGCTGCCCCGCTTCGTCGCGCCCAGCCAGACCGACCGGCTTTACCTGGTGTTCCTGGAAGACAGTCGCGTCTACTCCAGCCGCGCCGAAGAACTGACCCTGCTCACGCTGGGCCGGCTCTCGGCCAGCATTGCCCACGAGGTCCGCAATCCGCTGGCGGCGATCAGCTACGCCGCGCAATTGCTCGACGAGTCCGAGGTCCTGCCGGAAGCCGACCGGCGCCTGCTCGAGATCATCCATTCGCAATGCCAGCGCATGAACGGCATCGTCCAGAACATCCTCGGGCTTGCCCGCCAGGAACGCACCCTGGCCGAGCCGATCGAGCTGGGCGAGTTCATCCGCCGCTTCGTCGAGGAATACCGGCAGAGCCACCCGCTCGAGACCGACATCCTGCGCGGCGTTCCGCCGTATCGCCCGATCGTGGCGATGGTCGACCCGCAACACCTGCACCAGGTGCTGACGATCCTCGTGCATAACGCCTTGACGTATGGCCGGGAACCCGGCAAGCCCGCGCAAGTCGCGGTGACGGTGCGCCGCGAGAACGACAAGCCAGGCGCCTTGCTGGAAGTGGTCGATCGGGGCCCGGGCATACCGCCGACGGTGGCGGAACGCATCTTCGCGCCGTTCTACACCACCAGCGAACACGGAACCGGACTGGGCCTATACATCGCCAAGCAGCTGTGCGAAGCCAACCAGAGCTTGCTCAGCTTCGTACCCGTTCCCGGCGGCGGCAGCTGCTTCCGGATTTCGCTGCCCCCGGAGCAGAGCCTGGCCGGCTGAGATGCGTCAGGTCCTGCGCGGCGGCGGGATGGCCAGATAGGCCAGCAACTTCATCTCCCGCCGGCCCCGGGTGACGGTGTCGAGCACCAGGCCGCACAACTGGAAGCCCATCGCCATGAGCATCATGCCGGTTACCAGCACTGCGGTCGGAATGCGCGGCACCAGGCCGGTAGCAAGATAGGTCTGGAACAGCGGCACCGACAGCACCACCGCAGCCAACGCCAGCACGGCGGCGAGCAGGCTGAAGAACGCCAGGGGTCGTTCCGCCTTGAACAAGCGGAAGATGGTGCCGAGGATGCGCCAGCCATCCCGGTAGGTACTGAGCTTGCTGACCGAACCATCGGGGCGCGCCGCGTACGGCGTCGCGATTTCGGCGATCGGCATGCGCAAGTCCAGCGCGTGGACGGTCAATTCGGTCTCGATCTCGAAACCTTCGGAAAAGACCGGGAAGGACTTCACGTAGCGGCGGGAAAACACCCGATATCCGGACAACAGGTCGGAGGATTCCCGGCCAAACAACCAGGCCACGCAACCCGACAGAAGGCGATTGCCGAGGCGGTGCCCGCGCCGGTAGCTGGCGATCTCGTCCGATTCCCGGGCACCGACCACCATGTCCAACTGGTTGTCCAGCAGGCGGTCGACCATCGTCGGGATGCTCGCCGCGTCGTAGGTGGCGTCGCCGTCGACCAATACGTAAATGTCGGCCTCGATGTCGGCGAACATGCGGCGCACGACGTTGCCCTTGCCCTGGCGCGTCACGCTCCCGACCACCGCGCCGGCCCGCGCAGCGACGGCGATGGTGTCGTCGGTCGAATTGTTGTCGTAGACGTAGATGCGCGCCTGCGGCAACGCCGCGCGGAATTGGGCCACGACGGCGCCGATGGCAACTGCCTCGTTGAAGCAGGGCACCAAAACCGCCAATGACAGGGGCGCTTGCGCGGACGCGCTTGCGCCAGGATCGGGGATAATCATGGCGACATCATCGCGCACTCGCGGGGCCCGTGGGCAGGGGCCCCGACGCAAAGCCTTGGCCCTGCCGCGTCGTTCCGCTAATGTGGCGGGGACTTCCCCCCGCCTACCCCCCATGAGCCCCACCCGCAGCGTCCTGGTCATCGACGACGAGCGCGACATCCGCGAATTGCTGGTGCTCACGCTCGGGCGCATGGGCCTGCGCGTCGATACCGCGGCCGACCTGTCCTCGGCCCGCGCCCAGCTGGCCGCCGGCAAATACGACCTGTGCCTGACCGACATGCGCCTGCCCGACGGCAACGGCCTGGAACTGGTGGCGCATATCGCCCAGCGCTACCCCGACATCCCGGTGGCGATGATCACCGCCTACGGCAACGTCGAAGCGGCGGTCGATGCGCTCAAGGCCGGGGCCTTCGACTTCGTGACCAAGCCGGTGGACCTCGGCGTGCTGCGGCGCTTGGTCAACAGCGCCCTGCAATTGGGCGAACAGCGGCGCACGCTGCAACCCACGGCGCAGCGCCTGGTCGGCGATTCGCCGCAGATGCAGCAACTGCGCGCCACGATCGGCAAGGTCGCGCGCAGCCAGGCGCCGGTCTACATCGCCGGCGAGTCCGGCGTCGGCAAGGAGCTCGTGGCCAGGCTCATCCACGAACAGGGCGCCCGCGCCAGCGGCCCGTTCGTTCCGGTCAATTGCGGCGCGATTCCTTCGGAGCTGATGGAAAGCGAATTCTTCGGGCACCGCAAAGGCAGCTTCACCGGCGCCCATGCCGACAAGGACGGCCTGTTCCAGACCGCCAGCGGCGGCACCTTGTTCCTGGACGAAGTGGCGGAGTTGCCGCTGCACATGCAGGTAAAGCTGCTGCGCGTGATCCAGGAAAAGACCGTGCGCGCGGTCGGCGCCGCCAACGAGACGCCGATCGACGTGCGCATCCTGTCGGCGACCCACAAGAACCTGGAAAAGCTGGTGGAGGAAGGCAAATTCCGCCACGACCTGTTTTACCGGATCAACGTGATCGAATTGGCGGTGCCGTCATTGCGCGAACGCGGCGACGACATCGCCCAGATCGCCACCACGATCCTGGCCCGGCTTGGCGCCGAACATGGCGAGGCCATGCCGTCCCTGTCGAGCGAGGCGCTGGAAGCGCTGCGCCGGCATCGCTTCCCCGGCAACGTGCGCGAACTCGAGAACATCCTCGAACGCGCCGTCGCGCTGTGCGAGGGCATCCGCATCGACGTCGCCGACTTGCGACTGCCGGCGGCGGTGGCCGCAGCCGATGAACGCGCCGGCCCGTCGGGCGGCGGGTTGGCGTTGCCACCTCCGGTTCCCGGCGAAGCCCTGCCCGACGCCCTGGAACAGATCGAACGCGCCACCATCGAAAAAGCCCTGGTCGCCACCCGCTACAACAAGACCAAGGCCGCCGCCCAGCTCGGCATCACCTTCCGGGCCTTGCGGTACAAGCTCAAGAAACTGGGGATGGAGTGAATCGCCTGCTGGCGCACGCGCTGGTTTCGCGCCTGCTGCTGGCATCGATACTGGGTTTGTCGGCCTGGATCCAGTTCACGATGGTGGCGCGCACCGTCGTCGAGGCGCCGTTGGGTTCGGATGCCCACGAGTATTTCTTTTCCGCCTACAACCTCACGCACTACGGCGTGTATTCGAGCAAGATCACCTGGCCGCCCGAGGCGCAGAAGGCGCCTCCACCGCCGGATACGCTGCGCCCACCGGGCTATCCCTTGTTCCTCGCCGCGGTCGGCGATCCGATGCCGACCGAAGCGTACGTGCAAAAGGTCGCGTTGGCCCAGGCCATGCTCGGCGTGCTTTCGGTGTGGCTGCTGTACCTCATATCCGCATCCTTCCTTCCGACTGGCGCCGCCCTCGTTGTCGCCGCGTTGGCCGCGATCAGCCCGCACTTGATGGTCATCAGCAGTTACGTGCTCACCGAATCTCTGTTCGTGTTCCTGGTGTTTGCCGCCACCTACGGCCTGATCCTGGCATCGCGGTCGCCGTTGCGCTGGCGCTGGTTGCTTGCCGGCGTGCTCTGGGGACTGACCGCGCTGGTTCGCCCGACGACGCTGTTTTTGCCCGTCGCGGCGCTGCTGGTCGCGTGCTTGCCCCGGTATCGCCAGCTACTGAAACCGGCCGCCCTCCTGCTCGCCGGTTTCATCGCCGTGCAAGCGCCATGGTGGCTGCGCAACGCGACGCTTCCGGATCGTCCGCCCGAGCCCAGCCGCATGGTCGCGTTCCTGAATTTCGGCAGCTACCCGGACTTCGCCTACCCGGGCCATCCGGAGTCCTATGGTTTCCCGGAACGTTTCGACCCCCGGCGCGAACGCAACGAACGCGACCTGCCCAGCGTGATGGCGCACATCGCGGCGGAATTTCGCGAACATCCCGTCACCTATTCGCGTTGGTACCTGATTGGCAAACCGGAGTTCTTCCTGTCCTGGACCAACATCGACGGCCCCGAGGACGTGCTGATCTATTCGGTGCTGCACATTCCACTCTACGAAGATGGGCGTTTCCGGGCTTTGCGTGATTTCATGCTCGTTCTGCACTGGCCGTTGATGCTGCTCGGCCTGGCGGGCGCGATCTGGATCCTGATGCAACCGGCAAGATTCAAATTGCCGCCCGGGCAATTGCTCGCGGCAAGGATGGTGGCCGGGATTTTCGCTTATGCCCTGATCTTCCACATGGTCGGCGCGCCTTTACCCCGATATGGCATCCCCTTCCGGCCCCTCCTTTATCCGATGGCGTTGTTGGCGATCACGGCGGCCTGGCGAATCGGCTTCCCGGGAAGGTCGCGCGAGGTGCGCGCCACAAACTGACGCAACGCGTCACTCTTGGACCATTGGCCGGAAATGCAAATTCTGGACATTCACAAATCTGTATGACTAGTTCTCACTTGTTCAG
>JANYBA010000121.1 GCA_025360985.1 Gammaproteobacteria bacterium
GTGGACGCTCGCGCGCGGCGGACGGCACGTGGTCGTTGCGACGGCGACCGCCTCGGGCAAGACGCTCTGCTACACCTTGCCGGTGCTGGCGGCGGCGATGGAATCGCGGGCGAAAGCGCTGTACCTGTTTCCGACCAAGGCCTTGGCGCAGGACCAGGTCGCCGAGCTGCTGGAATTGAACAAGGCCGGCGATCTCGGCGTGCGCGCCTGCACCTTCGACGGCGACACGCCCGGCGACGCCCGCCAGGCGATCCGGCTGCACGGCGATGTCGTGGTGTCCAATCCCGACATGCTCCACCAGGGCATCCTGCCGCACCACACCAAGTGGGCGCAGTTCTTCGAAAACCTGCGCTACGTCGTCATCGATGAAATCCACAGCTACCGCGGCGTGTTCGGTTCGCACATGGCCAACGTCCTGCGCCGGCTCGAACGCGTCTGCGCCTTCTACGGCGTGCGGCCGCAGTACATCCTGTGCTCGGCGACGATCGGCAATCCGAAGGAGCACGCCGAGGCGCTGGTGCGCGCGGATGTTGCGGCGGTCACCGACGACGGCGCGCCATCCGGCGCGAAGACCGTGCTGCTGTGGAATCCGCCGGTGGTCAACCGCGAGCTCGGCCTGCGCGCGTCGGCGCGTTCGCAAACCAATCGCATCGCCCGATTGGCGATCAAGGCCGGCCTGAAGACGCTGGTGTTCGCGCAGTCGCGGACCATGGTCGAGGTGCTGACCAAATACCTCAAGGACGTGTTCGACCACGATCCGCGCAAACCCGCGCGCATCCGCTCCTACCGTGGCGGCTACCTGCCGAGCGAACGCCGCGCCGCCGAGAAGGACATGCGCGCCGGCCGCATCGACGGCATCGTCAGCACTTCGGCACTGGAGCTGGGCGTCGACATCGGCAGCCTCGACGTCGTCGTCTGCAATGGCTATCCCGGTTCGATCGCCGCTACCTGGCAACGCCTGGGCCGGGCCGGCCGCCGCCAACAGCCGGCGCTCGGCGTGTTGGTCGCGGGCAGCGATCCGCTCGACCAGTACCTGGTCCGCCATCCCGAATTCTTCGCCGCCGCGCCGCCCGAGCAGGCGCGCATCGCGCCCGACCAGCCCTTGATCCTGCTCGACCACATCCGTTGCGCCGCCTTCGAATTGCCTTTCGCCGATGGCGAGCGCTTCGGCAACGTCGATGCCGGACCGTGGCTGGAAGTGCTCGGCGAGAGCGGCGTACTGCATCTCGAAGACCGGAGCTGGCAATGGATCGCCGACAGTTACCCGGCCAATGCCGTCGGCCTGCGTTCGGTCGCCGACGGCAATTTCGTGGTCGTCGACCGCAGCGATGGCCGCCAGCAGATCATCGCCGAGGTCAATTACGGCGCGGCCGCGCTGACGCTCTACGAAGGCGCCATCCACATGATCCAGTCGCTGCCCTACCAGGTCGAAAAACTCGACTGGGACGGCCGCAAGGCCTTCGTCACCCGCACCCGCGCCGACTATTACACCGACGCCATCGACTACACCAAACTCAAGGAACTCGCGCGCTTCGACGGCACGAAAACTGGCCGGGGCAGCGCCCACCACGGCGAAGTGCACGTCGTGCGCCGCGTTTCCGGCTACAAGAAGATCCGTTATTACAGCCACGAAAACATCGGCTACGGGCCGGTGAACCTGCCCGACCAGGAACTGCATACCACGGCGATGTGGTGGCAGTTGCCGCAGGACGTGCTCGACGACGCGTTCGCCTCGCGCCAGGACGCGCTCGACGGCTTCCTCGGTGCCGCCAGCGCGTTGCACCTGGTGGCACGCGTCGCGGTGATGGCCGAAGCCCAGGACCTGCAGAAATCGGTCGGCAACACCGATGCCGAACGCTTCCTGCCGACGGTCTACCTCTACGACGCCTATCCCGGCGGCATCGGCCTGTCCGAGCCATTGTTCCGCCGGCAAGGCGAATTGCTGCAGCGCGCGCGCGAACTCGTCGCCGCCTGCGACTGCCACGCCGGCTGCCCGGCCTGCATCGGTCCGGCATTGGCGACCGACGAGGGCACGAACCGTTCGCCCAAGGCCTTCGCCGCGAAAGTGCTCGAACTGCTGCACGGCGATGTCTGAACTGGCCGAACGCCTGCGCGACCTGCGCGCGCAATCCGGTGTCGCGCCGCTGCGGCCGCGCTCGCCGATTCCCGAGGAATTGCGCCGGATGCTCGGGGTCCGCGTGCGCGCGATGGCGCCGCGCG
>JANYBA010000137.1 GCA_025360985.1 Gammaproteobacteria bacterium
CTGGACGCGCCGATCGGCTACCTGGCCAGTTTCAAAGCCTACAGCGCGAAAACCGGCACGGATTTCGATTCGTTCCTGCATGCCGAACCCAACGCGACCGAGATGCACCATTTCCTCGGCAAAGACATCATCAACTTCCACGGCCTGTTCTGGCCAGCGATGCTGCACGGCGCCGGCTTCCGCGCGCCGACCAAGCTGCACGTCAACGGCTATCTGACGGTGAACGGCGCGAAGATGTCGAAGTCGCGCGGCACCTTCATCATGGCCCGCACCTTCCTCAACGCCGGCCTGAACCCGGAAACGCTTCGCTATTACTTCGCGGCGAAATCCGGCGCCGGCGTCGACGATCTCGACCTGAACCTCGACGACTACGCGGCGCGGGTGAATTCCGACCTGGTCGGCAAGTTCGTCAATATCGCCAGCCGCTGCGCCGGGTTTATCGGCAAGCGCTACGACGGAATGCTGGCCGCGTCGTTGCCGGAGCCGGCGATGTACGCACGCTTCGCTGCTTCGCTGCACGAAGTCCGCGATGCTTGTGCCGCCGGCGAGTTCAGCCAGGCCGTTCGCCTGGTCATGGCGCTGGCCGACGAGGCCAATCGCTACATCGACGACAGGAAGCCGTGGGTGATCGCCAAGCAGGACGGCGCCGACGCCGAGCTGCAAGCGGTGTGCACGCAAGGGCTGAACCTGTTCCGCGTGCTCGCCACGGGACTTAGGCCCGTTCTGCCCGGGCTATGCGCCAAGGCCGAGGCATTCCTCAATGCGCCGGTCGCCCATTGGGACGACCTCGCCAAACCACTGCTCGACCATCGCATCGCCGAATACCAGCCGCTGCTCACCCGTATCGACCCCAAGCAGATCGAAACCATGATCGAAGCCTCGAAAGACACGATGCAAGCCGTCGGGGCTGAGGCCCCTCCCACAAAAACCGCACCGACGATCGGCATAGAGGATTTCAACAAGCTCGACCTGCGCGTCGGCAAGGTGCTCGAATGCGCCTTCGTCGACGGTTCGGACAAACTACTGCGCTTCAAGCTCGACGCCGGCGACCTCGGCGAGCGGCAGATTTTTTCCGGCATCCGCGCCAGTTACGGCGAACCGGAGCAACTGGTCGGCCGCAACGTTGTGTTCATCGCCAACCTGGCGCCGCGCAAGATGCGCTTCGGAGTCTCCGAAGGCATGATCCTGTCGGCCGGCTTCGACAGCGACCGGCTCGTCCTACTCGATGTCGACACCGGGGCCTTGCCCGGCATGCCGGTGAAATGACGCCTTGAAGTGAACCAGGCCGACTTCGAGTCGCTCGTCGAGAAAATCGACCGCCTGCTGCCGCAGACGCAGTGCACGCGTTGCGGCTATCCCGCCTGCCTGCCCTACGCCCGCGCCATCGCCACTGGCGAGGCCGACATCAATCGCTGCCCGCCCGGCGGCGAGGCCGGGATCCGCGCCTTGGCGGGCCTGCTTGGCCGTGATCCCAAGCCGCTAAATCCGGACTGCGGCGTCGAGTCGCCACCACGCGTGGCATTGATCCGCGAGGCCGAATGCATCGGTTGCGCCAAGTGCATCCAGGCCTGCCCGGTCGACGCCATCGTCGGCGCGCCAAAGTTCATGCACAGCGTGCTCGCCGACATCTGCACCGGCTGTGAGCTGTGCTTGCCGCCCTGCCCGGTCGACTGCATCGATTTGGTGCCGGCCTAGAGAACGCGCTCGACCTTGTAACCGGCGGCGCGCAATTTCGCCACCAGGCCTTCGTCGCCGAGCAAGTGCAGGCTGCCGACCACGACCAGGGTGTCGCGCTGGTGCTCACCGTCGAGCATGGCGCGAAGCTTCGGCAGCCAGGCGTCGTTGCGGTCGGTGTCCATGCGCCGGTACAGGGCCGGATATTTTTGCTGGAATTCCTGGCCCAATTCCCGGTACAGACCCCGCTCGTCGCCGGCGCGCCAGAGCGCGTGCAGCCGGTCGATCTGCGCTTCGTCCTCCAGCGACTCCGACAGCGTTTCGGTTTGCTCCTGCGCGCTCATGGAATCGAAAAGATGGATCTGGTCGGCGCTCGATTCCAGTCCGCGCGTGGCCTTGCCGGCGCTGGCGGCGCGCGCCATCAGGTTGCGATCCAGGCCCAGTTGCGGGTCGTAGCCGCTGCGGGCGAGGCCGTCCAGGCCGATCACCAGCGCAACGAACCACGGCTCGCTCGTTTGCAGTTGCGCCAACGGCAGGCCATGGTCGCGGCAATAGGCCTGCAAGCGCTGCCAGACCGGCGCCGGCAATGCTTGTTGCAGGTCCTGGCCCGTCGGCAACCGCGCCGCCGCCATCATCTGCTGCGCCAACTCCGGCGATTCCAGCTCCGCCGGCGGTAGTTCGAATGCCAAGGTCTCGGCATCCGCGAAGGCCGAATCGACCGTTGCCGGCAGGGGATAGTCCGAGGGCTTGAGCGCATGGAAGGAACCGAGCAGGTACAGGTGGTTGTCGGCGTCGCTCACCTTCCACAACAGTGGCCGCGCCGGCTCGGCCTGCGCGCATCCGGCCAGCAGCACGAGCAGCGCGGCCCAAGGCCAATTCCTGCGCCCGGGCATCACGGCTTCAGCGCTTCTGCTTCGATCCCGTGCAGCGGCTTCTTCTCGCCAGCGCGGATGGCCAGGTCCAAACGGTTGCTCGCCGGCGGCAAGGGGCAAGTCGCATACGGCGTGAAGGCACAGGGTGGATCGTAGGTCTTGTTGAAGTCCAGGATCGTGGTGCCATCGGGGCCCGGGTAGGCGGCATACAGGAAGCGGGCCGCGGCATAACTCTCGTGGCCGCTGGTGCGGTCGGCGAAGGTGAAGAACAGGCGATGGTCGCCTTCGTCGATCGCTTCCATGGTGAAGCTCTTGCCGCCCTTTTCGAAGGTGAGCGTGCCGGGATTGTCCATCGGCTCATAGATGCCGATGATGTTCAATATCTGGATCTTCTGGCCGGGCGGGTGCGCCTTGAACCTGGCCTTGAATCGGAACGCAGGGTCGATGTCGAAGTACGGGATCGGCTCGAAGTGGGTGCGCGTGGTCGCCAATGCATCCTTGACGCGCAATGCGTAGCGATCGCCGCGCTTGATCACGATGAAGCTGGCGTCGCCCTTGTTGAATCCGACCAGGGTCGGCCCAGCCTCGCCGGCGTCGGCATCGGCGACCAGTCGCACCGTGCCTTTCGCCGGCTGGCCATTGATCGTGATGTCGACGCCGGATTCCGGCACGAAGGTGATCACGGCGTACTTGTCGAGGGTGACGATGCCGATGTGCGGCGGGCCGACGCGCAGCTGCGTGCCGTTGTCCTTGGCGGAACCGACGCGGGTGGTTCCGCGCTCGAGCCAGTGCATGCCGACCAGCGACAACCAGCCATCGGGGCGCTGCAAGCGCGCCAGGCGCTCGGCGCGCGTGTCCATGATTTCCTTGGCATAGGCGATTCGGGCGGCGTCCAGCGCCGGATTCGCGGCGATCTTGTCGCCGCCCTTGCCGCAGGCGGCCAGGCCAAAGACAAGGACCATGGTCGATGTGATCAGGAGCTTGCGCATTGTCGTCTCAACGTCCTCGAAGGAATAAACGATCCAGTTCCGCCTTGCTCAACTGGATCCAGGTGGGGCGGCCATGATTGCATTGTCCGGAGCGCTCGGTCGACTCCATGTCGCGCAAGAGCGCATTCATTTCGGCGATGTTCAGCCGCCGGTTGGCCCGGACCGAGGTGTGACAAGCAAGGGTGGACAGGAGTTCGTTCCGGGCCCGCTCGATGACCTGGCTCGTGCCGTGTTCGCGCAGGTCGGCGAGCACGTCCAGCACCAGGGCCTTGGGGTCGAGGTCGACGAGCAGGGACGGCACCGCGCGGATGCCCAGCGCTTGCGGGCCGCTGCGGCGCAATTCGAAACCGAGCAGGGCCAGGGCATCGGCGTTTTGCTCGGCAACATCGGCCTCGCGCTCCGACACCGCCAGCACTTGCGGCATCAAGAGTGCCTGGCTGCGGATGCCCTCGCCGTCCTGCGCGGCCTTCAGGCGCTCGTAGGTGATCCGCTCGTGCGCGGCATGCATGTCCACGAGGACCATGCCCTGGGCATTTTCCGCGAGGATGAAGATGCCGTGCAGCTGCGCCAGCGCAAAACCGAGCGGCGGCGCCTGGCTGGGGTCGGGCTCGGCGATGCGCGCGGGTTCGGAGATGCGCGTCGCCGCATCGCCGTACAGCGCGGACAGCCCGGCCAGTTGCTCGCGAAGCGGCAGTCCCAGCCCGGACTGCGATGGCATCGGCCATGCCCGGTCATGCGCCGACGCCTCGGCGGCGACGGATTCGCTGGCGCCGGCGCGGGTCGTGGCCAAGGCATCGTGCAGCGTCCGGAACACGAAGTCGTGCACCAGGCGGCCATCGCGAAAACGCACTTCGTGCTTGGCCGGATGCACGTTGACGTCGACGCGACGCGGGTCGATCTCCAGGAACAGCACGAAGGCCGGATGGCGACCATGGAACAGCACGTCGCTGTAGGCTTGCCTCACCGCATGGGTCACCAAGCGATCACGAACCGCGCGGCGGTTGACGTAGAAATACTGCTGGTCGGCGCTGGAGCGCGATGCGGTCGGCAGCCCGACCCAGCCGTGCAGGCGCAGTCCGGCGGCGGCGTGGTCGATCGCCAGGCACTGGCCGACGAAATCGGCGCCGAGCGCCTCGGCGACCCGCTTCAGTCGATCGCCATCGCCGGTGATCGGCCGGTATTGCTTGCCGCTCTTGCCGTTGTGGCTGATCCGTAATTCGACGTCCGGTCGCGCCAACGCCAGCGACCGCAGCCATTCCTCGACGTGGCCGAGTTCGGTGCGTTCGGCGCGCAGGAACTTGCGCCGCGCCGGCACGTTGAAGAAAAGGTCGCGAACCTCGATCGTGGTGCCGCGCGGATGCGGATGCGGCGTCGGCGCGCCAGCGCGGCCGCCTTCGATCGCCAGGCGCATGCCGTGTTCGTGGCCTTCGGTCCGCGAACTGAGCGCGAAGCGGCTGACCGAAGCGATCGAGGGCAGCGCCTCGCCACGAAACCCCAGCGTCATCACCTGCTCGAGTTCGTCGAGCGAGGCAATCTTGCTGGTGGCATGGCGGGAGACCGCCAGTGGCAGCTCTTCCGGCGCGATGCCGCTGCCGTCGTCGCGGATGCGGATCAGGCGGATGCCGCCTTCCTCCAACTCGATGTCGACGCGCCGGGCACCGGCATCGAGGGCGTTCTCGACCAGTTCCTTGACCACGGAAGCGGGACGTTCGACCACTTCGCCCGCGGCGATCTGGTTGGCAAGGGCTTCGGACAACAGGCGGATCGGCACGGCTTCGGAACACTCCAAAGCCGGAATGATAGCAGCGGGGCCAGACGTCCCAGGGGCGCGGCTTACTTCGGCGTGCCGACGACCACCGGGACGAGCACGCGGTCGGCGACGCTGACGGTTTCAGCCGGCCGGCGACCCGCATCCTGCGCCGCATACCAGCTGCCGGGAGGCGGCTGGTCGGTGAAGTACTGGCGAACGCCGTCGGCGATGGCCGCGGCGAGCCGGGTGCGATAGTCGGGATCGGCCAAGCGCTGCTCTTCGACCGGATTGGTGATGAATCCGGTTTCGACCAGCATCGACGGCACGTCGGGCGAACGCAGCACGACGAAGTTCGCGCGTTCGATCGCCGGCTTGTGCGCCTTGCCGACATTCTTCAGCGACGCCAGCACCTGGCCGGCGACATCGTCGGAAGCACGCATGGTCGCGCTCTGCGACAGGTCGAGCAGCACCGCCGCCAGTCCGGGGTCCTTGGCATCGAGGGACACGCCGCCAACCAGGTCGGCGGTGTTTTCCTGGTCGGCCAGCCAGCGCGCCGCCTGCGACGAGGCGCCGCGCGTCGAAAGCACGTACACCGAGGCGCCGGTCGCCGTGTGGTTGGGCGAGGCGTCGGCGTGGATCGAGATGAACAGGTCCGCCTGCGCCGAACGCGCGCGCATGTAGCGATCCTGCAAGGGAACAAAGGTGTCGTCGTCGCGGATCAACACCGCGCGCATGCCGGGATCGGCGTTGACCAGGCGCGCCAATTCGCGCGCGATCGCCAGCGTGACGCGTTTTTCGTTGACGCCGCCGGGGCCGTGCGCGCCGGGATCCTTGCCGCCGTGGCCGGCATCGATGGCGACCACGAGCTTGCGCGGCGCGACGCCGATCACGTCCTGCATGGTTTTCGCGGGCACGGCGCGCGGCGCGGCATTCGCAGGCGTGTTATTCACCGGCACGACGGTCGCCTGCGGCGGTCGCGGAATTGGATTCGCCTGCGCCACGACCGGAGGCGACGGGACCTCCGGCGGTGGCAGCATGGCCGCGACGGGCCTCGGAGCCGCCGCGTGGACCTGGAGCGGGTTGGCGAGATCGACGATCAGGCGCGCGTGCGCGCCATCGCGCTCGATGCGCGCACTCGGCGTCACGGTGGCCACGCCGAGATCGAATACCAGGCGCAAGGTATCGGCGCCGGGCTTGCCGCTGCGGACGCTGGTGACAATGCCGTTCGGCGCCGGCGCACGATAGCCGGAGGCGAGCTTGGCGCCATCCAGGTCGAGCACCAGCCGATCAGGTCCTTGCAAGGTGAAGCACTTGTAGGACGCCTCGGCGTCCATCTCCACGACCACTTGGGTCCCGGCATCGCTTTCGACCAACCGGATCTGGGCGACGTCGGCGGCCCGCGCCTGGCCGATCAGGGCCAGACTTAAAGACACCGCCAGCAGAGCTTTAGTGATCCCCGAGCACATGGGCCGGATTGAATCACCGGTCCAATCGGATTGCAAGTACTTTTCCCTTGAAAATCCGTAGCCTGGCCTAACTTCCTAATAATCTTCTAAACTGAACGCCCAGGAGCGGCCAGATTGCTGAGTTCTTCGAGCCAAACCCGGCCTTTTGCTGTGCTTGCCGCCAAATTTGCCCGCCTGCCCTCACCAGACACCTGAAGAAGCAGGTCCAAGTCCCCGGGGGGCAATGCTTTGCCACCCCGCTCCGGCCATTCCACCAGCCAGCAAAGGGCCCGGCCGGCGAGATCGGCCAGGCCCAGGAAGTCGAGCTCGGCTGGCTCGGCGATCCGGTACAGGTCCAGGTGCAGGGCGTCCCCGTCCGGCAGGGAATATTGCTCGACCAGGGTATAGGTCGGGCTCTTGATCGGTCCGATCACTCCGAGCGCACGCAGCAGGGCGCGCGCCACGGTCGACTTTCCGGCGCCCAACTCGCCGCGCAGACCGAGGACCGACCCCGCCGGCATGCTCGTGGCGAGACGGTGTCCCAGCCGCTCGGTCGCGGCGGCGTCTGGCAGGTCGAGTTCGAGGCTCATTCGGGATTGGCCAGCCGCCGCAGCTGCGGGAACAGGTCCGAGGGCAACAGGCCCCGCTCGCCATCGATGCGCGCGGCGGCATCGCCGGCCGCGGCATGCAGAAGGGCGCCATAGACCGCGGCTTGGAAAGCCGGCAAATGTTGGGCATGCAGGGCAGCAATCACGCCGGACAGCACGTCGCCCATGCCGCCGGTCGCCATGCCGGGGTTACCGGCGTCGATGACGGCGGTGACTTCGTTCGGCGCCGCCACCAAGGTGCCGGCGCCCTTGAGCACGACGGTGCATTGGAATCGGCGCACCAGTTCGTCGACGGCGGCGTAGCGATCGTCGACGAGCCGGTCCCGCTCCCAGCCGAGCAAGCGCGACGCCTCGCCCGGATGCGGCGTCAGGATCGCTTGCGGCAAGGGGCGCGGCCGTTCCGCGAGCAAATTTAGAGCGTCGGCATCGACGATCATCGGTTTCCCCGAGGCCACCGCTGCTTCGAACAGTGCGCGACCCCATTCGCGCTGGCCAAGTCCAGGCCCAACGGCGATCACATCCGCACGCTCGAGCAGCGGCTGCAGTGCCGCCGCATCTTCGACTGCATGGGTCATCGCCTCCGGGCGCGCCGCGACCAGCGCGGCCACGCCTTCGCCACGCGTTGCCACGCTGGCCAGGCCAACACCGGCCCGCAGCGCGGCTTCGGCGCAGAGGCGCACCGCGCCGCCCATCCCCACTTCGCCGCCGATGCACAGGACATGGCCGTGTTCGCCCTTGTGCGCATTGGCGTGTCGCGGCGCGAGGCCGTCGGCGAGCTGCACCGCCCGCAGCAGCCGCGCAGCCGGGGGCGAATCCGAGACCAGTCCTGGCGGAAGGTCCAATCCGGCGAGAACGACTTCGCCGCAATAATCGCGCGCTGGCCCAGTGTGCAAGCCGCGTTTGCCAGCGATGAAGGTCAGCGTGATCGAGGCGCGAATCGGCGTGCCCAGCGCGCGCCCGCGATCCGCGTCCACGCCGCTGGGCGCGTCGAGCGACAGCATCGGCCGCCGCGCGACGTTCAACTGGTCGATCAAGGCCTGCACTTCCTTGCCCGGTGGCCGATCAAGCCCGATGCCGAACAGCGCATCGACCCAGACTTCGGCATCGGGGAGATTGCCGTCATAGAGGCGCGAAATCCCGCCCGCGTTCTCCCAGTCGCGTTGCGCCGAGCGGGCATCCCCGGCACGCGGATCGCCAGGCGCCACGACGACATCGACGGGGAAGCCGGCGGCCCTGGCCAGCCGCGCCACGACATAGCCATCGCCGCCGTTGTTGCCCGGGCCGCAGGCGATCGCGATGCGCCTGGCCTCGGGCCAGCGTTGGCGCAGCAAGGCCCAGGCCGCCGCTCCGGCGCGTTGCATCAATTCGGCGCTGCCGACGCCCGGAAGCACGGCGGCGCGCGCGTCCATTGCCCGGATCTGTTCGGTTCGATACAGCAGCGTCGAATTCATGGCGCGATTCTATACTGGGCCCATGCCCGACCTGCGCCAACTCGCCGACGACATCCAGACCTGGAGCCGCGAACTTGGCTTCCAGCAAGCGGGCATCGCCGATGTCGATCTCGGCAGAGACGAAGCGCAGCTGCGCGACTGGCTGGCGCAGGGCCAGCACGGCGAGATGGCGTACATGGCGCGCCATGGCGACAAACGTTCGCGTCCGCAGGAATTACTCCCCGGCACTTTGCGGGTGATCAGCGTGCGCATGGACTACGGCACCGGCAACGACGCCAACGCCTGGGCCACGATCGCGGCGGGCGAACGCGCCTACGTCGCCCGTTACGCGCTCGGCCGCGACTACCACAAGGTGATGAGAGCGCGCCTGCAGACGCTCGCCGACCACATCGCCGATCGGGTTGGTCCGTTCGGCTATCGCGTGTTCGTCGATTCGGCGCCGGTGCTGGAACGCGCGCTGGCGCGCAATGCCGGGCTGGGCTGGATCGGCAAGAACACCTGCCTGATCAACAAGGACGCCGGCAGCTGGTTCTTCCTAGGCGAAATTTTCGTCGACATGCCCTTGCCCTTCGACGCCGCCGCCAGCGCGCATTGCGGCACCTGCACGCGCTGCATCGACATCTGTCCGACCGGGGCCATCGTCGCCCCCAACCGGGTCGATGCCCGGCGTTGCATCAGCTACCTGACGATCGAACTCGAGGGCAGCATTCCGGAAGAATTCCGCAAGCCTATCGGCAACCGCATCTTCGGCTGCGACGACTGCCAGCTGGTCTGTCCCTGGAACAAGTTCGCCAAGCGCCACGATGAGCCGGACTTCCGCGCGCGAAACAACCTCGACCAGGCCACGCTGGTGGAGCTTTTCGCCTGGACCGAGGACGAATTCCTCCAGCGTACCGAAGGCTCGGCGATCCGCCGGACCGGCTACATCGGCTGGCTGCGCAATATCGCGGTGGCGCTCGGCAATGCGCCGGGCGATCCCGGTGTCGTCGAAGCGCTGCAGTCACGCGCCGATCACGAGAACGACGTTGTCCGCGAGCACGTAGCGTGGGGGCTCGCTCAACATCGGTAGGAGCGAATTTATTCGCGACCGGATTCGCGTCGCGCCTTGGGTCGCGAATGAATTCGCTCCTACCGTGAATTTCGCGAGCGGGCTTCGTCAACCAACGCCGCCGTCACAGGATCTGAAGCGGTGCCAGCACCCGAAAGCACCGGCAGCAAGCCGTCGGCAAGGCGCTTGCCCCGCTGCACGCCCCACTGGTCGAAGGCATTGATGCCCCAGATCGTCGCCAGCGCGTAGACGCTGTGTTCGTATAGCGCCAGCAGCTGCCCGAACGAGGCCGGTGTCAACTCGTCGAGCAGGATCATCGTGCTCGGGCGATTGCCGGGGTAGCGCTTTTGCACGTCGGCATTGTCTTCGCCGTTGGCCAGCGCCTCGGCCTGCGCGAACAGGTTCGCCAACTGGGCGCGATGGCTGCCGGCGTGTGAGTGCGCCGGACGCAGCACGCCGACGAACTCCACGGGCACCGTGTCGGTACCCTGGTGCAAGGCCTGGAAAAAACTGTGCTGGCTGGAGGTGCCGACACCACCCCAAATTACCGGTACCGTCGCAACGTCGAGCGCGCCGCCATCGGCGCGCACCGACTTGCCCAGGCTCTCCATGAACAATTGCTGCAAATAATCGGGCAGAAGTTCCAGGCGGGAATCGTAAGGAATCACGGCGTGGCTGGCGAAGCCGAGGCCGTTGCGGTTCCAGACCATGGCCAGCGCGTGCCAATACGCCAGGTTTTGTTCCGGCGGCGACTTCAGCACATGCGCGTCCATCGCCGCCGCGCCGTCGAGCATGGCCCGGAACCCGTCCATGCCGATCGCCAGCGCCAGAACGAACCCCACCGCGGACCACAGCGAATAGCGCCCGCCGACCCAATCCCACATCGGCAACACCTGCCCAGGCGGCACGCCGAACGCCGCGGCCTTGTCGACCTCGGCGCTCACCGCGTACAGGCGTGAGCGGTCCGGCAACCAGGCGCGCAGCATTTCGCCATTGAGCAAGGTTTCCTGGGTCGAGAAGCTTTTCGACACCAGGATCACCGCCGTCTTGTGCGGGTCGAGCGTGCGCATCAGCCGCGCCGTGGCATGGGCATCGGCATTGTTGATGAAGTGCAGGCGATAGCGGCCGCGCGAGGAATCGGCAAGCGCTTCGCAAGCCAGGCGCGGGCCAAGGTCGGAGCCGCCGATGCCGACGTTGACGATATCGGTGACGGCCGACGCGTCGAGTTCCGCCACCAACTCCGCCATGCGCGAGCGCGCCGCGTCGGCTTCGGCAACCTTGGCGTTTGCACCGCTCGACAGTCTGGAACGCAGGGCCGTATGCAAGGCCGGGCGGCGCTCCGAGGCATTGACCTCGGCGCCGTCGAACAAGTCGCGGAACGCTTGCGGCACACACCGCTCCCGCGCCAGCGCGAACAGGGCCGCGAGCGCGTCGCGGTCGTAGCGCTGGCGGGCGAAACTGGCATGGACGGCGCCGACGCGCAGGGCGAAGTCGCGCGGCCGCGACGCATCCTCTGCAACCAATTCACGCAAGGGTTTCTCGCACAGCCGCGCCGCATGCAGACTCAGCGATTGCCAGGCCGGCGCGATCTTCATGGCCTCAGGCGGAATCGAATTCGAGGTTGTCGATCAGGCGGGTGCGACCGAGGCGGGCGGCGATCAGCGCCAACAGGCCGGGTTCTTCGGGTGATTTCGCCCGCATGAGGTCGCTGCGGCGGATCTCGGCGTAGTCCACGCTGAAGCCGGCCATGGTCAGGCGCTGCTCGGCCTCGGCCTCGATCGCATCGATCGGGAATCCGTGCCCGCGCTGTTCGCGCATGAAGCACAGCGTCTGGTAGATGAAGGTCGCGGTCTGGCGTTCGTCGCCCTGCAGGTACTGGTTGCGCGAACTCATCGCCAGGCCATCCGGCTCGCGCAAGGTCGGCGCCGGGACGATTTCGATCGGGAAACTCATCTCGGTCGCCATGTAACGGATCACCTGGAGTTGCTGGTAGTCCTTGCGGCCGAAGACCGAAGCGTCCGGTTGCACCATGTTGAACAGCCGCGCGACCACTTGCGCGACGCCATTGAAGTGGCCGGGCCGGTGCGCGCCGTCGAGGATGTCGGTGATGCCTGGCACGTGCATCTGCACGCAGCCGATGGTTCCGAACGGATACATTTCCTCGACGCTGGGCAACAACAGCGCGTCGCAACCCTTGGCCGCGAGGCCGGCGATGTCCGAGTCAGGGGTGCGCGGATAGCGCGCGTAGTCTTCGTTGGGTCCGAACTGGGTGGGATTGACGAAGATGCTCGCGACCACCTTGTCGGAATGCTGCCTGGCGAGCTCGACCAGGGCGAAATGGCCGGCATGCAGGTTGCCCATGGTCGGCACGAAACCGACCCGCTGGCCCTGGCTTCGCCATTCGGAGACTCGTCGACGCAACTCCGCGACCGACTTGAAGGTATTCATGCCTCGTAGCTGTGTTCGGCGGTTGGGAATTCGCCGCTCTTCACCGCGCGCACGAATGCCTTGATCGCGCCTTCGATCGAGCCGCCCTCGGCCAGGAAATCCTTGACGAAGCGCGGCCGGCGATGGCCGGAATTGATGCCGAGCAAGTCGTGCAAAACCAGCACCTGGCCGTCGCAACCGGGGCCCGCGCCGATACCGATGGTCGGAATGGCGATTTCCTTGCTGATCTGCGCGGCGATCGCGGTGGGCACGCATTCGAGCACCAGCAGGTCGGCGCCAGCGTCGACGACGGCGTGGGCATCGGCCAGCAATTTCTTCGCGGCGGCTTCCTCCCTGCCCTGCACGGTGTAGCCGCCGAGGCGCAGCACCGATTGCGGGGTCAGGCCCAGGTGCGCGCAGACCGGGATGTCGCGCTCGGCCATGAAGCGGATCGATTCCAGCAGCGGGCCGGCGCCTTCGAGCTTGACCATGCTCGCGCCACCACGCGCCAGCATCGCCGCCGCCGCATCGAGCGCGCGCTCGGGCGTGGCATAGCTCTGGAACGGCATGTCGGCGACGAGCAATGCCTTGCGAATGCCGCGGGCGACGCAGGCCGTGTGGTAGACGATGTCCTCGACCGTGACCGGCAGCGTGCTGGTATGCCCTTGCACGACCATGCCGAGCGAATCGCCGACCAGCACGACGTCGACGCCGGCGCCATCGAGCACGCGGGCGAAACTGGCGTCGTAGGCGGTGAGCGACGCGATCCGTTCGCCCTCCGCCTTCATCTTGCGCAGGCGCGGCACGGTAACGACGGACCGAGGCGCGGGCGCGGGCGGGGCGGGATTCGAATACATGCGGCTAAGGTAGCGCGACCACGCCACTGGCATCCACTGCCGCCAGCAACTCGGCCACGGTTCCGCGACCTGGGATGTACAGCGAGGGGGCGATTTCCGCCAAGGGAACGAGCACAAAGGCGCGTTCGTGCATGCGCGGATGCGGCAGGTGCAGCCCGGGCTCGTCCAGCGCCTCGTCGCCGACCAGCAGCAGGTCGAGGTCGAGTTCGCGCGGACCCCACTTCTCGCCTTCGCTGCGCACGCGGCCAAAGCGCTCCTCGATCTCCAGCAACTTGTCGAGCAGGATGCGCGGCGCCAGCCGGGTATTGAGCTCGGCCACGGCATTGATGAAATCGGGTTGGTCGGTCCGGCCCCAGGCGTGGGTGCGGTAGAGCGAGGACTGCGAGCGCACGCTGGTCTGCGGCAGGCCATCGATCGCGAAGATCGCCTCCATGATCGTGGTCTCGACATCGCCGACGTTGCCGCCCAGGGCAATGAAGGTGCGGTTGGTCTGGGTGCTCATTCGGTGACTCCCACTGCCGTGGTCGCCGTTGCCGACCCGGACGGACGCCGCCGGCGCCGACGCCGGCGCGGCGCGTCGGCCGAATCTTCCGTCGTCGTCGCGACCCTGCCATCGGGCCCGGTCGGCAAGTGTTCGGCCAATTGCTCCGGCGACTGCGTCTGGGCCTCGCGCCAGAACTCGACATCCGCGGCGATTTCCGGCGCGCCGGTCAGGCGCAATTCCAGGAAATCGAAGGCGGCGCGAAAACGCGGATGCGCCAGCAGGCGGAATACCCGCTTGCGTTGGCGCTGGCCGAAGCGCGGCTGCAACAACCAGATTTCCTGCATTGGCAAGGAGAACCGGCGCGGCAAGGCGATGCGCGCGGCCTGGTGCAAGGTCACCCGGTCGGCGGCGCGTTGCGGCGCCAGCGATTCGCTGACGCCCTGCTTGCCCAACACCGCCATTTCCCGGCAATAAGCCGGCCAGAGCATCGCCGCAAACAGGAACGCCGGCGTCACCGGTTTGTCGCTGGCGATGCGCGCGTCGGTGTTCTGCAGCGCTTTGACCAGGGTGGCGCGCAAGGCGCCGCTGCGATTGGTGGCGAGCGCGTGGCTGGTTTCGGGAAACAGCACATCGAAAAGCCCGAGCTGCTCGAGCAACAGGAAACTCTTCTCGCCGTGGCCGGACAGGAACAACTTCAGGCATTCGTCGAACAGCCGCGCCGGCGCCGCGCCCGACAGCAGGGGCGCCAGCCGCGGGATCGGCTCGGCGGCGGCGGGATCGATGCTGAAATCCAACTTGGCCGCCAGGCGCGCGGCGCGCAGCATTCGCACCGGATCCTCGCGATAGCGTTGCTCGGGATCGCCGATCAGGCGCAGGACCCGGGCCTGGACATCGTCGAAGCCGCCGACGTAGTCGCGCACCGAGAAATCGTCGATCGCGTAGTACAGGGCATTGGCGGTGAAGTCGCGGCGGATCGCATCGTCCTCGATCGTGCCGTAGACGTTGTCGCGCGACAGCCGGCCATCGTCGGCGGTTTCGCGATCGCCGCTGCCGTCGTCGGTGTTGGCGCGAAACGTCGCCACTTCGATGACCTCGCGACCGTAGACCACATGCGCCAACCGGAAGCGGCGGCCGATGAGGCGGCAATTGCGGAATATGGCCCGGACCTGCTCGGGCGTCGCGCTGGTGGCGACGTCGAAATCCTTGGGGTGGCCGCCGATCAACAGATCGCGCACCGCTCCACCCACCAGGAAGGCATCGAAGCCACCCTCGCTCAGGCGGTAGAGCACGCGCAGCGCGTTCGGGCTGATGTCCTTGCGGGAAATGCAGTGGCCATCGCGCGCGACGACACGGGGCGATAGCGGGGGATGCGAGGGTTCCGTCATGGGTCCTGTGGGCCGGTCCTGCCGGGCAGCGTCTGCGCCGGGAGCTAGGCGACTGGTCAGTCGAGCCGCTATACTAGCCCCTGCCATCGGCGCAATCCATGCGCTCCCTTCGTCTAGTGGCCCAGGACACGGCCCTCTCAAGGCTGGAACACGAGTTCGAACCTCGTAGGGAGCGCCACTTCAACAGGCCGGACGCATCATGCCTTTCGTCGTCGTCGAGAACTGCATCCGCTGCAAATACACCGATTGCGTCGAAGTCTGCCCGGTCGATTGCTTCCACGAAGGCCCGAATTTCCTGGTCATCGATCCGGACGAGTGCATCGACTGCACCTTGTGCGAACCGGAATGCCCGGCCAAGGCGATCTATCCAGAAGACGACGTTCCGGCCGGACAGGAAGCCTTCATCGCGCTCAACGCCGAACTGTCGCGGCAATGGCCGGTGATCTCGGTGCGCGGCGAACCGCTCCCGGATGCCAGCGAGTGGGACGGCAAGCCCGGCAAGCTCGACCAACTGCAACGTTGATCGGATTTGCCACGTCGCAATAAAAGAGGGCGCCTTCGGCGCCCTCCTTCGTGATTGCTTCCGGCACGAAAGTCCGGTGATCAGAGCTTGGTCTTGAGCTGTTCGAACAGCGCCGCCGCCGCACCGCCGGCCAGCACCTGGCCATCGGCGCTCAGGGCCAGCACGCGGCTGCCGCCGACGCGATCCTGCACGCGGATCAAGAAGCTTTCGCCCTGGTAAGTCACGTCGAAACTGCCCAAGGCCTCGGCGCGGCCGCTGATCTCCACGCCGGGGATGCTTTCCAATGCCGCGGCGATCTTCGGGAAAGCGGTGGCGGAGTTGACCGACAGCACCATGCCCGACAACGGCGCCTCGGCGTTGGTGCCGACGGCAGTGGCCGCGGGCATCGGCAGCGCGGCGGAGGTGTTCGGCAGGTCGAGGTCGGGCGGAACTTCCAGCGGACGATTTTCCGGGCTGTTGGCGTAGGAGGCTTTATGCCCGTGCCGGAACCAGTGGCAACCGCTGGTGGCCACCAGGGCCAGGACCACGGCCGCCAACAGCAGAGGTTGGAAGCGGCGGGGGGTGAGTTTCATGCAAATCTCCTGCGGTAGTGGGGTGCGGACGGGCCGGCAATGACGTAGACAGTAGCCCGATTCAAAGAGTTCGTCACGACAGCCCGGCTTCGATCCGGCGGCAGAATGCCGCAAGCTCGTCGGCCTTGGCGCCATGGACCGCCGACAAGGGTAGCAGCGGCAGGCGCAAGCTGTCGCCGCAACCAAGCCGCTTCAGGACGGCCTTGACCGGAATCGGGTTGGGTTCGACCCCGAGGAAGTCGTAAAGCGCCTGCAATTGCCCATCCAGGTCCCGGGCCGCTGCGCCCTCGCCGGCCACGGCCAAGTCGCAGAGCCGACGGAAGCAACGCGGAACCACGTTCGAAGCCACCGAGATCACGCCATCGGCGCCATCCAGCACGGCGCGCAGGAAGGTCGGATCGTCGCCGCTGAGCAGGGAAAACGTCGGCGAACGCAGCGGATACAGCGCCGCCCAGCGCTCTTCGTCGCCGCGCGCCTCCTTCAATCCGATGATTCGGGGATGCTCGCGCAATCGCGCCACCGTCTCCGGCAAGAGGTCGCAACCGGTTCGGCCGGGCACGTTGTAAAGCACGATCGGCAGGCCGCCCTGGTCGGCCAGGGCCTGGTAGTGCGCCACCAGGCCTTCCTGCGTCGGCCGGACGTAGGGCGGCGTCACCACCAAGGCCACGTCGGCGCCGCAGTTCCGGGCGATCTGCGTCTGGGCCAGGGTCTTGGCCGTGCTCGAAAGCCCGGTGCCGGCGAGCACCGGGATGCGCCTGGCGACGTGCGCCACCGCGTCCTCGAGCAGGCTCTGGTACTCGGCGGGTTCGAGCGCCGCCGCCTCGCCGGTCGACCCGGCGACCACGACGGCCCGGGTTCCCGCGGCGATCTGCGCGTCCAGGAGGCGACGCCAGGCGGGGAAGTCGATTTCGCCGGAACTGGCGAACGGGGTCGCCAGGGCGGTGATGCTGCCGGAAAGGTGCAAGGGAGTGGCCTGGGCTGAATGCGCGCGGAAACGCAGTGCAGATGTTACTTGCGGGCCCAATCCGGCGGCAAGTATGCTGGCCGGGCCAACGAGGCGCGTCGAAACTTCGCGCCGGCCCGGAATGAAGCTTTGACCGACACGCCTGCCCGCCCAGCCGCCAACGAGAACCACCTGCTGATCAGCGCGTACACCACGCACCCGCAGTCGCCCCTTTTGGCGGTGACCCGGCGAATTTCCGAATCAGGTTGCAACATGGTCGACGCCCGCCTGTCCACCGTCGGCCGCGATGTGTCGGTGGTAGCCCTGGCGGTCGGTTCCTGGGACGCGGTCGCCAAGCTCGAGGCGATGCTGACCCGGCTTGAGCGCGAAGAAGGTTTCAAGCTGGTCTGGTACCGCACCGCCGCCAAGGCGATGCAATCGAACCTGCTTCCCTACGTCATCGAAGTGGTCGCCGCCGACAAGCCGGGCATCCTGTTCCAGCTCGCCGATTTCTTCGATCGCCAGAACATCACCATCGAAAGCCTGCACAGTTCGCGCTACCGGGCCATGCAGACCGGCGCCGAGATGTTCACCGCGCAGCTGACCGTCGGCATCCCTGCCAGCATGCACATCGCCGCCCTGCGCGACGACTTCATGGAGTTCTGCGACCACCTCAACCTGGACGCGATCATGGATCCAATGAAATTTTGAACCAGCGGTCCAGCCGCAACATCCGGAACACCCCCGACAGGAAACCATGATGACCAAAGGCAAGCGCATCTACGTTCTGGATACCAACGTTCTGATGCACGACCCGACCGCGCTGTTCAAGTTCGAAGAGCACGACGTTTTCATACCGATGATGGTGCTCGAAGAACTCGACAACGCCAAGAAAGGCCATTCCGAAGCCAGTCGCAACGCCCGCCAGGTCAGCCGTTTCCTCAAC
>JANYBA010000146.1 GCA_025360985.1 Gammaproteobacteria bacterium
ATCGGCGCCAGCATCATGGGCAAGCGGATGTTCGAGCAGGGAGAGCGCGCCTGGCCGGAGGAGGCTCCGTTCCACACACCGGTGTACGTCCTGACCCATGAGAAGCGCGGACCCTGGGTGCGCCCGGGCGGGACGACCTTCCACTTCGTCAACGACGGGCCCGAGCGTGCCCTTGGGATGGCCCGGGAATCCGCTGGCAGCCGCGATGTTCGGATCGCCGGTGGCGCCGATGTGATCCAGCAATACCTGGCCATGGATGTCGTCGACGAGCTGGAGATCGCCCTGGCGCCCGTGTTGTTCGGCGGTGGCCGGCGTCTGTTCGAGAACATGCGCGAACCCGGGCCTAAGTTTCGCATTGACAAGGTTCTTGATGGTCCGGACGCCACGCACTTGCGTTACGTGCGCGGTGAATCCTTACAAGGACGTACGCAATGAACCTGACTCCTGTCGAGATCAAGGCTTTCGTTCCCGCGCGGGATTTCGAGGCGTCAAAAAATTTCTATCTCGCCAACATCGACCTTGGGGCCTGACTCCTCGCTCCAGGGTGCCCCCTGATAAAACCCAGGGAGTATTCCCCCAACGCGCAGGCGAGTCCTGATTATTCGGTCGACCCGAAGGCAGGTAGACTGATGGCAACGGTCAGCCACGGAGAATGCCCATGGTATCCAAGAACACGATTTGCCTCTGGTACGACGGCACCGCCCTCGATGCCGCGAAGTTCTACGCCGAGACGTTCCCGGATAGCGCGGTCCGAGCGGTCCATCGCGCACCCGGCGACTATCCCTCGGGCCACCAGGGCGACGTGCTGACGGTCGAATTCACCGTGATCGGCATTCCTTGCCTCGGCCTGAATGGGGGCCCGGCGTTCAAACAGACCGAGGCATTCTCGTTCCAGGTGGCGACTGACGACCAGGCCGAGACCGATCGTTTGTGGAACGCGATCGTCGGCAACGGCGGCCAGGAAAGCGCCTGCGGCTGGTGCAAGGACAAGTGGGGCCTGTCTTGGCAGATTACCCCGCGCGCGCTCATTGCCGCGATCACCGACCCCGATCACGCCGCGGCCAAGCGCGCTTTCGAAGCGATGATGCAAATGGGCAAGATCGACATCGCCGCCATCGAGGCGGCGCGTCGCGGCTGAAGGGGCTTCATTCCGAGGAGGTTCCATGAAACGAGTCACCGGCATTGGCGGCATTTTCTTCAAGGCCAAGGACGCTCCAGCACTGCGGGCCTGGTACCAGCAGCACCTCGGAATCGACGTCCAGGCGTGGGGCGGCACGGCATTCACCTGGACCGACGCCGACGGCAATCCGATGTCCGGAACGACGGTCTGGTCAATTGGTTCGGCGCAAGGCGACCAATTCGCGCCCAGCGCCGCCAACTTCATGATCAATTACCGGGTGGAGGATCTCCACGCCCTGGTCAAGGTCTTGCGCGAAGAGGGTTGCAACGTACTCGAGAAGATCGACGATTCCGAGTACGGCAAGTTCGGTTGGGTCATCGACCCGGAAGGAAACAAGGTCGAACTCTGGCAGCCGCCTGTCGGCCAGTGATGCGTCACCCCATTTGCAGAAACGCTCGGAGGGCACATGGATCATTACATCGAGCTCGACACGATCGCCGTCGTGGCTATCACCCTCGCGGCGCTCACCAGCATCCTCGCGGCGGTGCGCGGCGGGCATCTTCATGAATGGGCGCCGCGATACCGGCTCGGCTTCTGGATGCTGGTGCAGTACAGCATGGGCGCGCTCGGTTTCGCCTTGCTGCCGTCGCTCTTGCGGGACTTCAACATCACTTCCTGGACTGGACTGGTGGTGCTCCTGGCCTTGTTCCAATTCGGCAGCGGCGTGCACTTCCTCCGGCGCCACTGGCAGCTGGAACACGTGGGCAACGCCTCCCGCAGCAGGACGATCTGGTTCCTCGGCTCGCTGACGATGTTCTTCACGTCGGCGCTGCTGATCTGGTCCACGTTCGAAATGATGGGAGGCGCGAACTATTACGTCTATCACTTCGGCGTCGCCGTTTGCCTGCTGGCATCGCTCGCCGCCTTTGTTGGCTTCTTGCGCCTTGAACCGCGCGCCACTGGCCAGGGCAATGCCGATGCGGCCTGGCTGGAGTGACGCACTGGCTGCCATCCGATGGCCGGAAGTACTCGCCGGGTCGGTCTGCATGGCGGGGTTCGGCCTGTTCGCTGTGGATCAATTCCTACGTGCCGGCACCGCCGACCGAGCGGGACATCGCCGCCACGCGCGCGCTGTCGTTGGCCAATTGCGGCGCTGGCCTGTTCGATGTCGCCACGCACGATTCCATCTGCCCTGCCTACGACATGATCTCGCTCGAAGCTACGCCCTGCCTCGGAACCTGCGAGAGTTTCGCCCTCACCCTCCACGCCGACGGCAAGGCGGAGCTGGTGGGCGATGCGCCCGACAAGTCCAGCGGCAACTTCGAGGCCAACATCAGCCCGGCCGAGTTTCGCCAGATTTCCAATCTGGTCGCCTCGCTGCAACTGGACCTGCGCGGCGGCTATTCCCCGCCGCCGGTGGACGCGAGCGATACCGTCCTGAAAGCGGGATGTCGGGGCCAGTGGACCATCCACGCCAACTACGCGGGCGAACGCGGTGAGTTCCCATCCTTGGTAAAGTGCCTGCAAGACATCAGGAACCAAGCCGACTGGTCGGCGCATTAGCGAGCAGCGACGCGCATGGGCAACCTGTCGAAAATCCTCGCCTTCAAGATCGCATTGACCGTGGCGGTCTGGTGCATTCCGCTCCTGCTCTTCCCGACCACGTGGCTGCTGGCGCTGGGCTTCCCGGTGCCGGAGCCGCAACTATTCCTCAGGCTGCTCGGGATGGCTTACACAGCCCTGGTTGTTGGTTACGGCTTCGGGCTGAGAGCAGCTTCCCGGGGTGCCTATCCCGCCGGCGTGGTTTGGGTCGGCATCGTCAGCAACGGCGGCGCGTGCGTGATGCTGGCCATCGGCGCTGCCTTTGGCGTCTGGGCCGCATGGGGCACGATCGCGCAGGCGATCATGTGGGGCTCGTTGCTTGGCACGGCCGCGATCACCGCCGCGCTCGTGCGGTTCGGGCCCTGCCGGTGATTGCGATTGGCCGTATGGCATAGTTGAGCCACTGCCTCTGGAGCATGAAATGACCACCGCCAGCCCGATGCTCGCCCCTGTCATCGCCCTCGTCGCCTGGTCCGCCGTGATCTGGGCCTGGATGTACGTGACCCGGATTCCGGCGATCATCCGCGCCAGGATGCGACTGGACCCGATGATTCCGCGCGGCGAGCAGATGGCGCAGCTCCCCGCGGTGGTGCGCTGGAAGGCCGATAACTACAACCACCTGATGGAGCAACCCACGTTGTTCTACGCCGTCGCCATCAGCCTGGCGGTGCTCGGGGACGATTCCCGGAGCAGCCTGGTGCTGGCGTGGGGCTATGTCGGCATCCGCGTCGTGCATAGCCTGGTGCAAACCTCGTGGAACCATATCCCGACGCGCTTTTCGCTGTTTTTGGTTTCCTCGCTGGCCCTGATTGGCCTGACCTACAAGGCCGCGGTCCTGGTTTTTTGATGGCGGACAAGGCCCTCGCCCGCGATGATCGGCGGAGCTACACTTTATTGGCGTCAATCAACATTTCCCGAGGAGACCAAGGTGAAAATCCTGCTTGCGATGACTTGCTGGGCGCTGTTGTTCGTCCTGAGTTGGCCATTGGCGTTGTTGGTGCTGGTGCTGTGGCCGATCGTGTGGCTGGTTTCCTTGCCGTTCCGCGCGCTGGGACTGGCCTTCACTGCCTTGTTCGCAACGCTGCGCGCCATGCTCCTGCTGCCCGCGCGCCTGCTCGGATCGCGGGCGTGAAGACCGTCGCAGCCAATGAAGTGCGCGACGGCGACCATTGCGACGTCATCGGCGGCACCGACAAGGATCTCAGGGCCCTCAGCGCGCTCAACTCGCGCTTCATCCATAATTTCGTCAGCAACGACGTCGCCGGCCACGACGCCATCCTGCATCCGTCGTTCCGGACGGTGACTTCCTCCACCTACGTCCGGACCGACGGCGCCTGGCTGTGCTGTCTCGCGCAGTTGACGCCCGTGGCGCCGGCGAACTACCCCGCCGACGACACGATCGTCGTTCGCTATCTCCGGGGAAAACTGCAACCGTCGAATGCCGCCCGCGATGCCTGAGGGCTCGGCCCTTGCTGCGCTGGTGCGCGCCATGGAACCGGTGCTGAACCCGGGGGTTTTCGTATTCGCTTCCGTCGCCGCCGATTCCCGCACCGATCTATCGGCCGCGATCGCGACGATTCGCGAGGCCGAGGGCACCTCCGTCGTGCTCGCGGAAGCCGACGCGACCCGCTTGGGCGTTCCGGGCAGTTTTCGCTGCCGCTGGATCACCCTCAAGGTCAACTCAAGTCTCGACGCGGCTGGGCTGACGGCGGCGTTTTCAACATGCCTGGGCGCCGCCGGCATCCCCTGCAACGTGGTAGCGGGCATGCATCACGACCACCTGTTCGTGCCGGTCGAGCGCGCGGACGACGCCATGCGGGCGCTGCGCTCGCTGCAGGCGTCGGCGGGCACGGCCCGGTACAGCTACGCCTGGGAGTTCCTGGTGCCGCCAGAGTCGCAGGTCGCGTTCGAGCGGCACTATGGCCCCGACGGCGGTTGGGTGGCGCTGTTCCGGCGCGCGCCGGGCTTCATCGAATCCGTGTTGCTCAAGGATCGCGCCACACTGGGGCGATACCTTACGGTCGACCGCTGGCGATCGGAAGCGGACTACCGCGCTTTTCGCGCAGCGTATTCACTGGAATACTCGCAGATGGACCAACAGGGCGAACTGCTGACCACGAACGAGCGCGCGATCGGAGAGTACGACGAATGACCAGCCAGGCCCTGGGCGATAGCGGCGCCCCCTACCACGCGCATATCTACTACCTCCCGGAGTCGCGCGCGCAGGCCGAAGCGCTCCAGGCCCGCCTGCGTGGATTCATGGCGGACGGCGCGAAGCCGCGCGTGCTTTACGTCGGCCAATTGCGCGACGGCAGCGTCGGCCCGCATCCCATCCCGCAGTTCGAGATCCACATCACCCGGGGCGAACTGCCGCGGCTGCTGCCGGTGTTCGAGGCTTCCGGGCTGACGACCCTGGTGCACCCATTGACCGACGACGACCTCGCCGACCACACGTGGCTCGGCCATTGGCTCGGCCAACCGCTGGCGCTCGACCTGACCACTCTCGACCCTCCGGGCAAGAACCAGGGCATCGCCCGTTTCGCCCGATCGGATTTCTAGCCGCGCGTCCTCACCGGCTCGGGGTCAGCACCTGCTGCGAGGTCATGGACCGCAAGCGAGCGGTGTAGAGATCGCGCTCGGCGGTGGTGGTGCTGTTGGCGATCGCGAGCGCCAGTTGCTTGCGCGCCTGGTCGTAGTCGCCGAGCGCGTAGTAGGCCGCGCCCAGCCAGGCGTGGAACTCGTGGTAATAAGCCTCGCGCTCGACTTCCTTGGCGAACATGTCGCGCGCCTTGGCGTAGTCCTTGTCCTGCATCGCCTTCATGCCGATGTCGAAGTAGTAGAACGGCGGATTGAGCTGGATCTTCTTCAGGGTTTCGTTCCAGCGGTTCGCCTCGTCCTGGCGGCCGAGCCGGCCGAGCACCACGACCAGGTTCGAGATCGGGCTTGGGTCGCCTGGCGCCAGCCCGACGATGTACTTCAGGATTCGCTCGGCCTGCGGCAGGTCGCCGTGGCGCATGTACACCACCGCCAGCGTGTTGTACGCGGTCAGGAAGGTGGGATCCTGGACGATCGCGTGGCGCGCCCAGTGGTAGGCATCGTCGATGTGCCCTTCGCCGAGCGTTTCGGCAGCGCGATTGTTCATGTACATCGCGATGATGGTGGCTTCGCGGACGACCCGCACGTGCTGGCCGGCGGTGTCCCTGGGCGGCAGGAAATCGATCGTCATCGGCGTTTCGGTGCTGTTTTTCACCCGGCCGCCGGTCTCGTGCTGTTCGAGCGAAAGATTCACGTGGCCGCTGACGTAGATGATGTCGTCCTTGCGGCTCACGGTCTGGCTGGAAAACACGCTCTGGTATTGCACAGGCAGGCCGAGTTGGTGCGCGAACGCCGCGGTCAGGATGACCAGCGACAGGCAATTGCCGCTCTTGGCCGCGAACGCCTGGGCGGCATTCCGGGTCATGCTCGAATCGTATTCGAGCTTGAGCTGCTTGCTGCTGTAGAGGGCCTCGAACAAAGCCCGGCGCGTATCGCCGCCGTGCATCTGCGGGCCGATGTGGCCGATCATGTAGGCGCGCATGTCGTCGTTCATGGCGAAAATATCGCCGGTGCTGACCGAAGCCGAGGGCGCGGCGAACAACGAGTCGTTGAAGAATTGCGACGCGTCCTGGCCGGCCGGCACGGTCGCGCAATCGGCAAGCAACAGCATCAGGATCAGGACGGCCCGCAACTTCATCTGGCGCCTTCATTTCCACGGCCGGGAGCGGCTGTGGCGTGCTTGAGAAAAAAGTATCATTGGCGCTCCCGTTCAAGTCAAGCGCGGTCCCCATGAACTCGCTGTTGGCCCGAGGCAGCTGCCTGTGCGGAGCCGTTACTTTCGGCATGGAACTGCCAACGAAATGGGTGGCGCACTGCCATTGCTCGCGCTGCCAGCGCGCGCACGGCGCGGCCTTCGTGACCTGGGTCGGCGTCGAGGCCGGGCAGGCGCGCATCGACGACCCGCGGGCGTCGTTGCGCTGGTACGTGACCGAGCAGGGCGCCGAACGCGGCTTTTGCGGTGCCTGCGGCAGTCCGATGTTCTTCCGGTCGCCACGCTGGCCGGGCGAACTGCATATCGCCCGCGCCCTGTTCGTCGACCCGATCGATCGCGAACCGCAGGTGCACGTCAATTACGACAGCCATGTCGGCTGGGTCTGTCTCAGTGATGTACTGCCAAGGAACCCGGGAACATGAAAACCAAGACGCGGTATTCCAGCTTCGCCAAGAACGCCTCGCACTTTTGCGGCCGGCCGCGCGTATTCAGCATTGCCGTCGGCATCATCCTGGTCTGGGTGGTGACCGGTCCGATCTTCGGATTCAGCGACACCTGGCAGTTGGTCATCAACACCGGCACCACCATCATCACCTTCCTGATGGTTTTCCTGATCCAGAACACGCAGAACCGCGACACCGAGGCCATCCAGATCAAGCTCGACGAACTGATCCGTGCGACCCAGGGCGCGCACAACGCCCTGCTCGACCTCGAAGACCTGGAGGAAGAAGCGCTGGATTCGTTCCGGACGCGCTACGAGGCGCTGGCCAGCGACGCCAGGAAAGAACTGGATGGCGGCCGGCTCGATACGGGAACGCCGGAAGCCTGACCTGCATCCACCGATTGCCAATTTCGAGGAGGTCGCCAGTGACGTTCATCGTGATTTTCCGGGCAAGAGTCCGCGAGCTCGATCCGGAGTACAGCGAGATGGCGGCGCGCATGCGCGAACTTGCCTTGCAGCAGTTCGGCTGCCTCGAGTTCCATTCCTTGTGCGAAGGCGACGACGAAATCGCGCTGTCCTACTGGCCGAGCGAAGAGCACATCCGCGCCTGGAAGGCCCATGCCGACCACCTGCAGGCGCAACGCCTGGGCCGGGAACGCTGGTACGAATCGTATACCGTCGAAGTCGCGCAACTGACGCGGCAATATCGCCACCCGCGGTCGGCCTAGCCGCGCGGATGGCTAGCCGCGTGGATGATGCGCCGAGTGCAGGCGCTTGAGGCCTTCGTTCGCGACCAGGGTGTAGATCTGGGTCGTGGACAGGCTCGAATGCCCGAGCAACATCTGCAGCGCGCGCAGGTCGGCACCGTGGTTGAGAAGGTGGGTGGCGAAGCTGTGGCGCAGGCCGTGCGGACTGACGCGGCCGGGATCGATGCCCGCGCGCAGCGCCAGCGCCTTGACCAGGCTCCAGAACTGTTGCCGGCTCAGGGCCTCGGAGCGCCGGCCGAGGAAAAGCGCCGTGCGCGACTTGCCCTGGGCCAGTTGCGGCCGCGCTTGGGCCAGGTAGCGCTCCAGCCAGTGCTGGGCCTCTTCGCCCATCGGCACCAGTCGTTCCTTGTCGCCCTTGCCGCTGACCCGCAGCACGCCCTGGCGCAGGTTCACCGCCAACGCCGGCAGGCCGACCAGTTCGCTCACGCGCAGTCCGGTGGCATACATAAGCTCGACCATGGCGCGATCGCGCAGGCCTAGCGGCGTGCCGACATCGGGGGCGCCGAGTAGCGCTTCGATCTGGCTTTCCGACAACGCCTTCGGCAGTGATCGCCCCAGTTTTGGCGATGCCAGCGCCGCGGTGGGATCGAGTGCGATGGCGCCGCGCCGAACCTGCTGGGCGTAGAACACACGCAGGGACGACAACAGCCTGGCGTTGCTGCGCGGCGCGTAGCGGTTGGCGTTGCGCTCGGCCAGATACTCATGCAGGTCCCGTGGCTCCAGTCCCAGCAGGCCGCTGCCGCGCTCGTGCAACCAGCCGGCGAGTCCTTCGAGATCGCGGCGATAGCTGTCCAGGGTCAGCTTCGCCGAGCCCTGTTCGGCCCAGAGCCGCTCGAGGAATTCGCCGATGAGCGCCAGTTCCGACGCTGGCGCCGGCGGTGCACTGGCGGCGCGCAGTCGCCGGTCCGTGGCGGTGCTGTTTCTCGGCAACGGTTTCATCGCGCCAGCTTAGCGGCACGCCACCAGCGCGGCTATGCTGTGACCATGGATTCCACCCGCCCTGCCCGCCCCGTCGCCGTTCCCGCCGCCCTTGGATGGCGGCTGCTGGCGCTGGTCTACGACCTGTTGCCGGTGATCCCGCTGCTGCTGATGGTCAGCGCGGTCTCGTTCTGGTTGCATGGCAAGCGCACGATCGAAGGCGACCTGCCGTTCCAGATCGGGACGGTGCTTGCCGCTTGGGCCCTGGTCGGCGCCTTGTTCGTGGCGTCATGGCGCCGCGGCGGCCAGACCATGGGCATGCGTCCCTGGCGATTGCAGCTGTTGGCGGCCGATGGCCGGCCGGCCTCGTGGCGCGCCCTGTGGCTGCGTTACCTGGTCGCGAGCCTGACGCCAGCGCTGTGCCTGGCCTGGTGCCTGGTCGATGGCGAACGCCGCGGCCTGCACGACATCGTCGCCGGCACGCAACTGGTGCGGCGCGAACCCGGCGCGGGCTGAGGCCTAGATCTTCTTCGCCAGCCAGCCCCAGCACAGAGCCCAGATCATCAGCGGCGGCAGCAGGAAGGCCAGACGCACGTCGAAGCGGTAGACATCGGCGAGGTTGACGAACATCTGCTGCACCAACAGGGCGCCGAGGCCGATCAGGATGCCGATGAACAGTCGCTTGCCAAAACCGCCGCTGCGCAGCGAGCCGAAGGCGAAGGGCAAGGTCGCCAGGCACAGCACGATCACGTTGAACGGATAGAACCAGCGCGCCCAATAGGCGCTTTCGAACTTGAGGGCATCGAGCTGGTTGCGGCGCAAGTACTCGATATTGCTGCGCAATTCGCTGCTGGTCAGGTAACGCGGTCGCGCCAGGGTCGCCTCGAGCGTGCTGTCGTCCAGTTCGGTCTGCCAGCGTTCGCGGGCGATGTTCACGACGCGCACCGAGCGCGCCTCGAAATAGGTGCGTTCGACGCCGAACAGGGTCCAGCCGTCCTTGCGGTGCTCGGCGCGTTCGGCGCGGGCGAGCGATAGCAGGCGGCCCTGCGGATCGAACTGGTACAGGCGCACGTCCTGAAGTTCGATCCAGGTCTGGCCGTTTTCGTGGTGCGGCGCGCTGTTGCCGCGGGCGTTGAAGAAGAGGTTGCCTTCGCGCGCCCACAAGCCGGAATAGCGGGCCATCATCAATTGCCGCGATTTGAGGTTGGCCAGGCCTTGCGCCTGTTGCTCGCCGAACGGTCCGATCGTTTCGATGTTGATCATCATCGCCACGGTCAGTACCAGCAAGGGCAACAGGACCGCCACGCCCATCTGCAGCTTGGACACGCCGACCGCGCGCATCGCCGTCAGTTCTGATCGCGTCGCCAGGCCACCCAACCCGAGCAGGGTACCAATCACCGCCACGGTAGGGAATTCAACATACAGGCGCCGCGGAATGGTCAACAGCGTGTACATCACCGCATCGGCCAGCGTGTAGCTTTCCTTGCCGACATCACGCAGTTCCGCGACCAAGGCCATGATCGCATCGAAGGTCAGCAGGATGGCCCAAGCCGCGATGGTCGCGAGCAGGATGCTGCGCGCCAGATAGACGGCGATTTTCCGCGGCAGGAACGTCATGAAGCCGATCCCGGCCGGGACAGGCGGCCGTCGCGGGCGAACAGCCATGCAGCCAACGCCAACATCGGAACATGCACCCACCACAGTCCGAATTCTGGCGGCAGCCGACCGTTGCCGATCAGGCCGATGCCGAGCATGAGCATCAGCATGCCGACGGCGTAAACGAGCAAGGCGAAAAGGATCAGGCCGTATTGCGGCTGCCGCGGTTCGCTGCGCGCCAGCGGCAAGGCGAATACCGCCAGTATCCCCGCGAACAGCGGCATCGCCAGCCGCCAGTTCAGCTCGGCGAGGTCGACGGCCTTGCCAGACGTCAGCAGCTTCGTGGTCGGCGTCGCCGACAGATCCTCGTCCTTGTCGTCGGCCTCGCGGTCGGGCACGCGGATATCGTTCTGGGCGAAGCGCATCATCCGGAACGCCTTGTTGCCGAGCGCTCCCTCGACGCGAAAACCGTTGTTGAGGTGCAGGTAGCGCTGGGTCTGGCCGATCAGCTTGAGGTTGCCGTCCTGCGCGGTGACGATGTCGAGCCGACCGTCCACTTCGCGCTGCACGAACAGGTGGCCGAAGCGCGTCCCGTCCGGCGAGAGCTCGGTGACGTACATCACGCCGCCCTTGCCCGGGAGTTCGACGAAGCGGCCGGGTTCGAGCCCGGCGATCAGGAAGGAACGGTTGGCGATCTCGACCATGTCCCTGGCCTTGTGCTCGGACATCGGCGCCAACCACAGGGCCGCCAGGCCGACGATCAGCACCACCGGCAGCGCCACCCAGAACAGTGGTCGCCACAGGCGTTGCGGACCGAGGCCTACCGACGCCAACACCGCCATCTCGCTTTGCGCGTACAGGCGGCCGATGGCGAGCAGCAAGCCCAGGAACAGGGCCAGCGGCAGGACCACGGTCAGGAACCGGATCGAGCGCAGGCCGAGCTGCGACAGCAGCAACGTCGCCGGGACCTTGCCCTTGGCGATTTCCTGCACCAGGTCGGCGAACAAGCCGCCCAGGCTGATCAGCAGCAGCACAATCGCGACCGCCGCCACGGTTTCGGCAAACTGGCGCAGCAAGTGGCGTTCGATCAGGAGCATGGGACGTGGTTGGGTAGGTGTCGGGGCATGAAAGCAAGCCGGTGCATGATCTAAACTGTCGTGGTTGCATCGGCCCAGGCAGGAACTGCGCCGCTCTTTCCCCAATTGTACGGAAATCCCCGCCCGTGGCCCTCGAATTCCAGCTCAACCCCTCCGATCCCACCTCGGTCGACAGCGATTGCATCGTCGTCGGCGCGTTTTCCGACACGGGATTGAGCCCTTCCGGGCAAACCCTGAACCTGGCTGGCGGCGGCCGATTGGCGGACCTGCTTGCGCGCGGCGACCTGTCCGGCAAGGCCGGGCGCTGTACTTTGGTCCCCGACCTCGCCGGCATCGCCGCCCCGCGCGTGCTGGTCGTGGGCTTGGGCGAGAGCGGAAAGTTCGGCCCGGAAGCCTACCAGCGGGCGATCGCCGAGGCCGTTCGCGCGCTGCGCGGCGGTCCGGTGCGTTCGCTGCAGCTGACCCTGGTCGAGGTGCCGGTCAATGGCCGCGATGGCGGCTGGAACCTGCGCCAGGCCGTGGTCACCGGCAACCACGCTGCCTACGAGTACACCGCCACGCGCAGCGCCAAATCCGAAGTAACCCTGGCGAAAGTGGGCCTGCCCGCCGCAGCCACGCTCGCCGCCGACCTCGATCGCGGCATCGCCATCGCCGCCGGCGTGCAATTGGCGCGGGAACTCGGCGACTTGCCGCCGAACATCTGCAATCCGGCTTACCTTGCCGAACAGGCGCGCAAGATCGCTGCAAACAACGCCGACGTCACCTGCGAGATACTCGAACGCGCCGACATGGACGCGCTCGGCATGGGTTCGTTGCTGGCGGTGGCGCGCGGCTCGGTCAATTCGCCGCGACTGATCGTGCTGCGTTACACCGGCGCCGGCGAGGCCGAGCCGTTTGCGCTGGTCGGCAAGGGCATCACCTTCGACACCGGCGGCATCAACCTCAAGGTGCAGGGCGGCATTGAGGAAATGAAGTACGACATGTGCGGCGCCGCCAGCGTCATCGGCACCTTCCTCGCCGCAGCGAAGATGCGCCTGCCGATCAACCTCGTGACGGTGGTGCCGGCGGTGGAGAACATGCCCGACGCCGACGCCTACCGGCCCAGCGACGTGCTGACCTCGATGAGCGGCAAGACCATCGAAGTCGGCAATACCGACGCCGAGGGCCGCCTGATCCTGTGCGATGCGCTCACCTACGTGCAGCGCTTCAAGCCGCGCGCAACCGTCGACGTGGCCACGTTGACCGGTGCCTGCGTCATCGCGCTGGGCAAGGCCGCGGCCGGGCTGATGAGCAAGCACGACGACCTCGCGGCGGAATTGCTTGCTGCTGGCGAGACGGTGTTCGACCGCGCCTGGCGCCTGCCGCTGTGGGACGAATACCAGTCGCAGCTCGAATCGGCCTTCGCCGACATCTACAACATCGGCGGCAAGGGCGCCGGCGCGATCACCGCCGGCTGCTTCCTGTCGCGCTTCACCGAAGGCCAGCGCTGGGCGCACCTGGATATCGCCGGCGTGGCCAATGGCGAGGGCCGCAAGGGCATGGCCACGGGCCGGCCGGTCGGCCTGCTTTGCCAGTGGTTGCTCGACCAGGCCGGTTGATGGCCCGCGCCGTCTTCTACCTGATCGCCGACAAGCCGCGATTCCGCGAGCAACCGTTGCTGCTGGTCTGCGAATTGGCGCGCAAGGCGGTTCACTCCTCTCAACCCCTGCTGGTGCTGGCAGCGTCTTCCGAACAGGCCGAGGCGCTCGACGACCTGCTTTGGTCCTTCGATCCCGACGACTACCTGCCGCACCAGATCGCCGGCCTCGACATGGACGAGGACGAGGCCGATGTGCTGATCGTCCCGCCGGAAATCGATGTGCCGATGCGCCCGCTGGTGCTGAACCTGCGCGAGGCGCCGGTCACCGGCGATTTCGAACGCGTGCTGGAAATCGTGCCGGCCGACGAAGTGGCGCGCGGCACCTCGCGGGAGCGTTGGAAGCACTACAAGGCGCGCGGCATCGAGCCCGAAAAACACGATATGTAGGGCCAGATGGGCGCGTCACCAGGGTAGGAGCGAATTTATTCGCGACCCAAGACGCGACGCGATCTCGGTCGCGAATAAATTCGCTCCTACTGGAGTGTCACCTCACCTTTCGGCCAACAACGCCTCGACCTCGTCGATCGCGCGCGGCACGCCATCGGTCAGCACTTCGTGGCCGTCCCTGGTGATGGCGACATCGTCCTCGATGCGGATGCCGATGCCCTGCCATTTTGCGGCGACGCCCTTCATGCCCGGCGGAATGTACAGCCCGGGTTCGACGGTGAAGACCATGCCCGCTTCCAATTCGCGGTAATCACCGGCGAGCTTGTATTCGCCAACGTCGTGCACGTCCAGGCCCAGCCAGTGCCCGGTCTTGTGCATGTAGAAACGCTTGTAGTCGTTGCTCGCGAGCACCTTCTTCAAGCTGCCCTTGAGCAGGCCCAGCGACAACAGTCCTTCGGCGAGCACCCGCACCGCCGCCTCGTGCCCGGCGATCCACGCGCGTCCCGGGCGCGCTTCGGCCAGTGCCGCGGCCTGCGCGTCGAGCACGACTTGGCAGAGCGCACGCTGTTCCTTCGAATAGCGGCCGTTCACCGGCCAGGTCCGGGTGATGTCGGAGGCGTAGTTGGCGTACTCGGCGCCGGCATCGCAAAGCACCAGGTCGCCATCGGCGATTTGCGAGCGATTGGCGCGGTAATGCAACACGCAGGCATTGGCGCCAGCGCCGACGATCGGCTCGTAGGCCGGTACCGCGTCATGGCGGCGATACTCGAACTGCAGCGCCGCCTCGATTTCGTATTCGTAACCGCCGGCGCGGGTCGCGCGCATGGCCGCGCGTTGCGCGCGCGCGCCGATATCGGCCGCCTTGCGCATCAGCTTGAGCTCGGCGGCGCTCTTGAACAGGCGCAGTTCGTGCAGCAGGTGCCCGAGCTCGAGGAACTCGTGTGGCGGCTGCGCGCCCTGCCGGACTTGCGCGCGGACGCGATTGACCCAGGCGATCAGCTTCAGGTCGAAATCGGTGTCGCGGCCGAAGTGGTAGTAGACGCGCGAACGTCCCTCGAGCAGGCCGGGCAGGATTTCGTCGAGATCGGATATCGGGAACGCGTCGTCCATGCCGTAGTCGTCGACGGCGCCGGCCGGACCGGCGCGCGGTCCGTCCCAGGCTTCCCGCTCGGCATCGCGCTCGCGGCAGAACAGCAAGGCTTCGCCATGCTTGCGGCCCGGCACCAGCACCAACACCGCCTCCGGCTCGGGAAATCCACCCAGGTACCAGAAATCGCTGTCCTGCCGGTACGGATAGGTGGTGTCCTTGCTGCGCAGGCGTTCCGGCGCGGCCGGCAAGACCAGGATCGCGTCGTCGCCGGCCATGCGCATGAGCTGCTTGCGGCGGCGGGCGAACTCTGTCGATCTGATCGAGGCGGGCTTGAGCATGCGGGTGCGGTCGAAGTCGGTTCGAAGAGACGTCAGTTCAAGGATCGGCGATGGCGCGGCCCGAGCACGCAATCGCTGTGCACCAGCATCACCGCGACGCGGATGAACTCCGCGACTTCTTCCAGTGCGTCCTCATCAGCGCCGGGATCGTCGTAGCTCAGGTCGCTGGCGGCGATCCGGCCGATGTCGGCCAGGGCCTCGCTCGATTCATCCGACAACGCCGGCGCCGCGCCCGCGGCCAGGCCAAAGCCGCCGAGAAATCCACGGCACCACGCCAGCAGCGCGTCGCCGCGCTCGCTGACCGGCAGGTCGTCGTCCGGCAACAACAACGAGAAGCCCAGTTCCGGCGACGACAAGGCTTCGAGCGATGCCCAGTACATCTGGTCGAGCGCGCCGCCCGGGCTCGCCGGGCTCGCCAGCGGATCGGCCAAGGCCTGTCCGAGCCAATGCTCGCCGTCGGTCGCCTGCCCGCCGGACAACAAGCCACACAGGCTCCCGTGCAGCTCGGCAGCATCCAGGCCCAGGCTCAGCTGCCGGGCCTGCTCGGCTATTTCGGAATACCGGGGAAGGGATCGATCGGACATCGCGTCTCGCCAAGCCAGGCGCTCATTCTAGCAAGCCGTGGTGGTCGCCTTGTGATCGCCTTGTCGCCGCCGCGGTCGCCACCTAGACTGCTTGAGGTGGATTCCTCGGGGGCGTTGCGTGTCGCCACGGTCCGGTTCGGAACATGGATTTTTGCGGCTCCGGGCCTGCACCTGCGCCGGAGCGCTGCTTGCGCTTTCGCTGCCGGCCAGCGCATGGGCGGATGCCCCGGAGACCTGGCGCCCCGTTGAGATCGCGGTGCCGCTGGTGGTCACCGTCCTGCTCGGCTTGCTGTTGTGGTGGCTGCAGCGACGGCGCGTGCAAAAAGAAGCGGCGCTGTTTGCCGAAATCCGCGAGCGCGAAGCCCGGTTGAACCTGGCGCTATGGGGCTCGGGCGACGAATTCTGGGACTGGAACATCCGCGAGAACACCCTGTACCGGCTCGGCGCCAACCAACTGCTCGGGCGCAGCACGATCGAGACCTTGAGCACGGACGAATGGCGGCAACAGGCGATCCATCCGGACGACCTGCCGCGGGTACAGAAACTCTTGCAGGAACATATCGTCGGCAATACGGCGCAATACGATTCCGAGCACCGGATCCGCAACGCCGCCGGCGAATGGGTCTGGGTGCGCTCGCGCGGCAAGCTGGTCGAGCGCGACGAGCATGGCGCGCCCTTGCGCATGGCCGGCACCGCCCGCGACATCACCACGCTGCGCGGCGCCGAGCGCGAGCGCCGGGTGGCGCTGGAAGTGCTGCGCAGCATGAGCGAAGCGGTCGGCGTGATCGACACGGAATTCCGCTTCATCTCGGTCAATCCGGCGTTCTCGCGCATCACCGGCTACAGCGAGCAGGAAGTGCTCAACCGCGACTCGCGCCTGCTCAATTCCGACCAGCACGCGCCGGCGTTCTACCAGCGCTTCCGCGACATCCTCGAACGCACCGGCCATTGGGCCGGGGAAATGTGGCAGAAGCGCAAGGACGGCCGGGATTTCCTCGGCTGGATCGAGCTCAGCGAAGTGCGCGATTCGCTCGGCGCGCGCAGCCATTTCGTCGCCGTGGTCACCGACATCACCGACAAGAAACGCGCCGAGCAGGAACTGCGTTACCTGGCCAACTACGACGCGCTGACCGGGTTGCCGAACCGTGCCCTGTTGTCGGAGCGGCTGGGCCGGGCGATCGTGCGCGCGCGCCGCCAGGAAAGCCGGGTGGCGGTGTTGTTCCTCGACCTCGACCGCTTCAAGGACATCAACGATTCGCTCGGCCACGCCGCCGGCGATCGCCTGCTCAAGGCCGCGGCGGCCCGGCTGCAGGCCACCATCGGCGCCACCGACACGGTGGCGCGCCTGGGCGGCGACGAATTCACCGTGGTGCTCGAGGACATCGATGGCGTGGCGACGGTGGAACGGGTCGCGCGGGAAATACTGGCCGCGTTCGCGTTGCCGCTCGACCTGGAGGAGCGCCACGACATCGCCATCACGCCATCGTTGGGCATCAGCCTGTACCCCGACCACGCCCAGCTGCCGACCGACCTGCTCAAGTTCGCCGACACGGCGATGTACCAGGCCAAGGCGGCGGGGCGCAACACGCTGCGTTTCTTCGACCCGGAGATGCAGAACGTGGTCAGCGCGCGCGCGGCTTTGAATGCCGACCTGCGCATGGCGCTGCGCGAGAACCAGTTTCTGCTGCACTATCAGCCGCAAGTCGATGCCCAGGGCTGCACGACGGGCGTCGAAGCCCTGGTGCGCTGGCAGCATCCGCAGCGCGGCCTGGTGGGCCCCATCCACTTCATTCTGCCGGCAGAGGATAACGGACTGATCCTGCCCATTGGCCGCT
>JANYBA010000148.1 GCA_025360985.1 Gammaproteobacteria bacterium
GCACGTCAATCTCGCTGCCGTCGGGCAGGCGCAGTGCAATGGTTTCGTTGGTGGCGACAGGATTCGCGCGAGTTGGAGCGATCAGGCGGCGCAGGAAGGAAGGCATGTGTACAGCATGAAGCCGGGCGGCGCGCAGTCAAGGGTCGAGTCGAATGTAGGGCCGATTAGCCGCGTCGCGGGGTAATCCGCCATCAGCATTGAACACGAAATGGCGGATTACGCTGCGCTAATCCGCCCTACTTGCTAGTCTGTCGAGGTTCGATCCCAACAGGTAGACATTGATAATTCGTGCCCTCCAGTCTGTCGGGATATTGAACAACGAAGGACATCAGATCGTTTGCATGGATACGCTGAGGAGCCACGTAGGCGTGCATCGCCGTCATGCATTCACTGCTAGAGGAGTATGCAGATAAAGGCTGCGGAGTTGAGATGCTTTTGATGACCCTGACGACCCCTGTGTTAGTGACCGTTACCGTTCGCCACATGATTTCGGTTTGGTCTTTTGGGTCTTCTGCCTTTGCTTTTTCAAGAATCGCGACTCGCGCATCGATGGTATCTATTTTAGCTTGCGCAACATTTAGCTTCGCTTTTAGATCTACAACTTCCTTTGTTGTTTGAGCCGCAGTTGCTGGCACAGGCGGCTCCTTATCGCTGAAAGAACATCCCGCGAGCAGCAGCGCGGCTACCAAAACTGACAGTTCACGAGTCATAGCTTTCCTCGACAAATTTCTCTTCATTCATAGCGTATCTGAGTCTTGCCGCGAGAATTCGCCGAAGCAACGTTGCCGGGACTCCATCCGCGCTACCAAGCCTCACGCCTCCGCGCGACTCAGCTTGAACGCCTTCTCCAGCATCACGAACAGCCGCTTGAGTTCGCCCGACATCAACGCGAAGCGCGCATCGAGTTCGGCGTGCACCGATTCGCGCTCGGCGTTCTCGAGCTGGTCGACGGCGCCATCGAGGAACTTGAGCTTGCGCACGACGAGGTCGTCGCCGAGCACGAACGATAGATGATCGCCGAGCACGACGCCGAGCCGCGTGACCTGCTTGCCCGATTCCAGGTGCTTGGCGATTTCCTCGCCGGCCAGGTCCTGGCGCGTGCAACGCACGACCGCGCCGCGTTCGCCCGGATCCTTGAGCTCGCATTCGTCGCCGAGCTGCCAGCCCTCGGGCAGTGGTTCGCCGGCGATCCATCCGGTGAGCACGACCCGCGCCGACGCTTCGGCGTTGAGCGGCAGTGCCGGAAAGCTGCCGAGCGCGTGCCGCAGTTCCGACACGAATCCTTCCGCCGACTTGCGCGAAGCGGTATCGACGACGAGCAGGCCCTGGCGCAGGTCGAGCATGGCGTCGAGGCGGCTCGGCTTGACGAAGGCCTTGGGCAGCAGTTCGTGCACCAGGTCTTCCTTTAGGCGCTTGCGCGCGCGGCCGCCGAGCTTGCGGCCGTCCTTGGCCTCGATCGCGGCGATCTTCTTGGCCAGCGCATCATTGACCACCGCCGCCGGAAGCAAGCGGTCCTCGCCGCCCAAGGTCAGCCAGAGCGCGGCGCCGATGCGATGCGACAACACCGGCTCGTCGCCGCCGAACGGCGACACGAAACCGCGCGCCATCGCGTCCAGCGGACCCACCGGTTTGAGCCGGCAATCGGCCAGGGCCACGTCGAGTTGTTCGAAGGATTTTGCTTGCGCGAGCGGGAAGCGAAAAAAACTCAGGTTGCGAAAAAACATCAAGGATCCAGACTACCGCGCGTTCGCCCGCGGCCATTTTAACCGGTGTCGCCGCCGCGCAGGGCGTGTAAGCTGGCGCGCACGGAGACGCCCATGCCGCTGCCGCCCGACCCGGCCAAGATTTCCGCGCAATTGATCGAATTGCGCACCGAGCACCGCGACCTCGACGCCGCGATCGCCCGCCTCTACGACGATCCGGCGATCGACGAGCTGGCGATCAAGCGGCTGAAGAAGCGCAAGCTGCGGATCCGCGACATGATCGCCAGCCTCGAAAGCCGGCTGATCCCGGACTTGGACGCCTAGCGGGTTTCCGTCGGCGCGGCTGGCGCCGCCGGCGGCGCTTTCGCGACCGCCTCGGGGGAAATTTTCGAGATAGTGGCGCGCAGTTCGCGCGAAAGAACGAGCTTGGCGTCCTTTTCCCAGGCGATCAGGCGCTCGTCGAAATCGAGCTTGGCGTTCGGGCACAGCCACACCAGCTTGAGGTCGCGCAGCTTGCCGATGAAACCGCGGAACAGGGACTTGTCGAAGAATTCCGGCGCCGCCGGCGCGTACAGCAGGCTCAGGCGCTGCGCGGCCAGCTGGCACAAGGTTTCCAGCTCGCCCGCCGACACGCTGCGCGGGCCGTTCTTGACCAGGGTGCTGATGGCGATGAAATAGCGCTCGAAGGCCTGCTGCAGGCTGTGCGCGATCGCGCGCAGGCGGAACACTTCGTCGGTCTGGCCGGGGCCGCGCGAGAGGATGCCGCCCTCGTCCTCGTTGGCGACCGAGAGCAGTCCTTCGGCGATGAACAGGTCGATGGTGGCGTCGAGCCTTCCGGCGAATTCGTCGTCGTTCCAGGGCAGGAACAACTCCTCGCGGATGAACGGGTAGATCGCCCGGCCCAGGCGCAGCACGCCGGCGCGCGACAGCCGGCGATTGTTCTGGAAGCACAGCGCCACCCAGGCGGCGGCCGCGAACAGGTGCAGGACGTTGTTGCGGTAGTAGCTTTGCAGCACCGCCGTCTCGCCCTCGAACGACAGCACATCGCCGAGCGGATGGCGGGTGCGGGTGAGCACGCCGATCTGTTCCCCGTAGGCGATGATGTCGGCCGGCGCCAACGCCGTCACCGTGACCCGGTCCGAATAGGGCAGGGCCGCGAGCAGCGTCTTCGACAACGCGAGCTGCGCGAGCAGGTCGGCCTCGCCCATCGCGTGCTTGGGCGTCGAGAGCAGGGTGATCGCCAGCAGGTTGATCGGATTGACGTCGGCGGCGCGGTTGATGTTGACCTGGATGCGCTGGGCGAGGTCGTCGACGGCGCCGCCGATCCAGGTCGGCTTGTCTTCCGGGTCGTTCAGGCGCTCGCGCCAGTCGGGCGCGTGCACGGCCAGGATGTCGTCGAGCCGCACCGGCTCGCCGAAATTCACGGTCACGCGGCCGTGGCGTTCGCGCAGGATCTCCGCGATCGAACGCATCAGCGCCCAGACCGTTTCCTTCTGCTTGGGCTGGCCGCTGAGTTCGTCGAGGTAGCTCTTGCCCTCGATCAGTTTCTCGTAGCCGATGTAGACCGGCTGGAACAGCACCGGCCGGCGCGGCGCGCGCAGGAAGGCGCGCACGGTCATGGCGATCATGCCGCCTTTTGGCTCGAGCAGGCGGCCGGTGCGCGAACGTCCGCCCTCGATGAAGTATTCGATCGAAAAACCTTCGCCGGCGAGCTGGGCCACGTATTCGGAAAACACCGCCGAATACAGGGCATTGGCCTTGAAGCTGCGGCGCAAAAAGAAGGCGCCGCCGCGGCGCAGAAGCGATCCGATCACCGGCAGGTTGAGGTTGACGCCGGCGGCGATGTGCGGCGGCACCACCCCGTGCTGGTAGAGCAGGTAGCTCAGCAGCAGGTAGTCCATGTGGCTGCGATGGCAGGGCACGTAGACGACCTCGTGCCCGGGCGCCGCCTGCTTGACGCTGTCCAGGTGGTGGATCGAGACGCCGTCGAAGATGCGGTTCCAGAAGCCGGTCAGCAGGAACGACAACGAACGCACCACCGGATGGGAATAGTCGGCGGCGATTTCCCAGGCATAGCCGTGCGCCTTCTTCCAGGCGTCGAGGTATTCGCTCTTGTCGCGCCGCGCCTGTTCGGCGATCGCCTTGCGCACCGGCTCGGCGTCGAGCACCCGATCCACCAGCAGGCGCCGGGTCGACAGGTCGGGCCCGATCACGGCGGCGCGCACGCGCCGGAAGTGCGCGCGCAGCAGGCGCGAGGTCCGGCGCACGGTGCGTTCCTGCGGCAGGTCTTCGGCGAGGATGTCGCGCACGCGCACGCTCGGCGAGAATTGCACGACGGTATCGCGGCCATTGAGCAGGATCGCCAGCAGTCGGCGGAAGCGGCCGACCAGGGCCCAGTTCTCGGCGAACAGCACCGAGAACCAGCCGGATTGCCGGCTCGGCGCGCGGCCGACGAAGATCGACACCGGCACCAGCTGCACGTCCTGGTCGGGATACAGGCGGTGCGCCATCAGCAGCCGCGCCAGGCGATCGGAATGGCTCTTGTTGCGCGGCCCCCCGCTACGCCGCGACAAGGCGATGTAGGCGCGCTTGCGTCCGAGCGGATCGCCGGGCAGCGGCGCCAGCGGCGAAGGCAATCCGGCTTCGCGGCAGGCGCGGTCGAGGATCAGCGCGTTCGACAGGCCGTAGTGTTCGAGCACGTAGCAGACCGGGCGTTCCAGCGTGAAGGGCGGAACGGTCGGCTCGCGCTTGATTTCGATCCACGGCGCCAGCAGTCGTTCCAGCCAGCGCGCCCACCACGGCGGGCGACTCATGGCGCGACCTTGGCCGGTGTCGGCAGCGGCTTGGCCAACTCGGCTTCGGCCTCGCGAACCGCGTCGGCGCGGTACCAGCGACCATCGCGGCGGATCAGCTGCAGCTCGAAGCGCACGGTCTGGCCGAGCAGCGGGTAACTCACCTCCATGGTCGCGAGGTCGCCCTCTGCGTCGACCACCCGGGCCTGGATGCCGTCGAGGGCAGCGTCGGGATCGAGCCCATACAAGTGCCCGGCCTGCTTGAGGCCCTTGAGCACGATGCTGCCCTTGGCCAGGGCCTCGACCATGCCGAGCTGGCGTTGGCGGTCCAGGGTCGGCAGGTCCACGGCGCGGGCGGTGGCGACGATGACCTTGACCGTCGCCCGGGCCTGGTCGCGGTTGGCCAGGGTCTCGGGGTTGATGCCGGCCAGCAAGACCGAGCCCAGGGCTTGGGCGTGGGCTTTCTGGTCCGGGCCGAAACTGTCGTTGGCCTTGATCACTCCTTTGAGGAAGATCTCGGCGCTGGCCCGCATCAGGGGCCAGCGCGACTTCAGCTCCGGGTCGACCTTGCCCATCTTCAGGTTCAGGGAGCGAAAGAGCTTTTCTTCGGCCTGCGGTTCGGTCAGCCGCTTCATCCAGCGGGCGTAATCCCGCCGCTCGGCGTCGGTCGGCGGTGGCGCGGCCGCCACGGCGGCTTGCCAGCGCTGCGCCTGGCGGTCAAATAGCGCCGGCGGCACCGACAGCCGTGAATAACGGACCAGGTCGTTGTCGCGGACGGCCGCGGCCAGGCCCTTGACCGCGGCCACCGGGTCGCCCGGGGCCTGCGCTTCGTGCCGGCAGGCCAGCAGGCCCAGGCAAAGCAGCAGGACCAGCCATCCGCGGAGGGGGGTTTGGGGCATGGGCGGATCGGAAGACCGGGGCAGCCAATTTAGCAGATCGTCCCCGGCGGGCCGGCGGACGGGCCCTGCTAGCGGTGCAGGGCTGTTCGCAGCCGGGCGCGCTTGTCCGCCTCGGGCAGGGTCGGATCATTGCCCTCCAGGGACTTGAGCCAGCCGCCGTAGACAGGATTGGGCAGGGCGAACCAGCGTTCGCCGACCCAAGCCAGGTAGGGGCGGACGGCCTGGTCGCGACCTTCGGTGGAATTGACAGGAATTGTCACGAAATCGCCGAGACTGTCGCCGAACATGAGCAGTACGCGATGGGTTTTGCCAATCTCGTGGCGGCGGCAGTTCTTGTTGTCGGCGGCTTCCTGGCATGCCTCGAAGCTCATGCCCCGGGTCAGCAGCTGGTGTTCGTCGGCCAGCGGAAAGCCGAGCTTGCGCAGGTTGTCCAGGGTGGTCGCGGCCAGCTCTGGCGCTCGATTGGTCACGTAGAAGACGGTCACGCCGCGGGAGGCGGCTGCCCGGGTGAATTCCAATGCACCGGGAATGGCGGTCGCGGCCGCTTGCTGCGCCCACTGGTTCCAGGCCGCCGAATCGAACGGCCGGCCATTGATCACGCCGTCGGCGTCGCCCCCGGTCACGTCCAGAACCGTGCTGTCGATATCGACGATGACCGCCGGCGGCAGGCCGATGGCGGCAATGTCGCCGCGATCTTCCTTCGGCAACGCGTCCCAGGTCGGTGTCTTGATCGCCCGGTCCAGCTGCGGCAAGGCGCTGCGCCAGGTCTGCCCGGCGACCAGCCGGTATTCGATCGAGGACTGCATCCAGGCCAGGGCGGTCAGGCGGTCGTCGGCGCCAGGCGCCGTCGCGACCGGGGCCGACACCGGCGCCGCCGCCGCCACGGGCTTGGTCGAAACAGGGACGCAGCCGGTCGCCAGGACGACCAGGGCGAGCGCGGGCAAGCAACGGAGCAATGACATGGCGGACATCATCCAGGGGCCGGGCCGGCATTGTCGCAAACTTCCCAGCCGCGGCGACCCGGCTTACCGGGCGGGCACCGGGTTCCGGGATGGGCTTCACTCAATATGCGACACTCCCGCCGTCCCGCCACCGCCCATCGAGGATGTCAATGAAACGACTGCTGCTCCTGTTGCTGGCGCTCACCGCCGCCAGCGCCGCCACCGCCGGCAAGCACCCGACCTATTCCTATTTTCGCGTTGGCAACAGCGCCGACGTCAGCACCCCCGTGCAGGCCGGCGTCGTCCTCATGGGCGGCGGCACCGATGTCGACGCCGCCTTCCAGTGGCAGTGCGCCCGCTCCGGCAATGGCGACTTCCTGGTCATCCGCGCCACCGGCACCGATGCCTACAACCCCTATATCCGCGACCTGTGCCCGGCCGGCAATTCCGTCGCCACCCTGATCATCCCCGACCTGGCTTCAGCGAACGATCCGGCCGTGGCGGCGATCATCGCCAAGGCCGAAGCCATCTGGATCGCCGGCGGCGACCAGTCCAACTACATCAACTTCTGGAAAGGCACGCCGGTGCAGAGCACGCTGAATGCGCGCGTCGCCGCGGGCGTGCCGGTCGGCGGCACCAGCGCCGGCCTGAACGTGCTCACGCAATTCGTCTACAGCGCGCTGGCGGCGCAAGGCGCGACCTCCAGCCAATCGTTGGCCGATCCGTTCAATCGCTATATGAGTTTCGACCGCGATTTCGTCAACCTGCCGATCCTCCAGGGCATCATCGGCGATCCCCATTTCGTCACCCGCGACCGCATGGGCCGCGACCTCGCCTTCCTCTGCCGCGTCGCCGCCAACGGTTGGAGCAGCGCGCCGCGCGGCATTGCGGTCGACGAGATGACCGCGCTGCTCGTTGACGCCCAGGGCCACGGCACCGTGGTCGGCAGCAGTACGGTCTATTTCCTGAAAGCGCCGGGCCTGCCGCAGACCTGCAAGGCCAAGACCCCGCTGACCTACCAGAACATCGCCGTAAACCGGATCCGCGCCGGCGACGGTTTCGACCTGGTGCTGTGGTCGCGCAGCGGCGGCACCGGCTACGCGGTGTCGGCGAATGCCGGCGTATTGTCGTCCACCCAGGCGGGCGGTTCGGCGTATTGAACGACCGCTAGTCGCCGCCGAACATCGACGCGATCGCTTCGATGTGGGCGCGACCGCGTTCCTTCTTCTCGGCTGATTCGCGCACGGGATCGCCGCCGTCGCGCAACAAATCGCCGGCGGGGAGTTCGTCGAGGAAGCGACTGGGCAGCAGGTGCTCGACGCTGCCCCAGCGTTTGGTCTCGGCGTTGTGCGATAGATAGAGCCGCGCCTTGGCGCGGGTGATGCCGACGTAGAGCAGCCGGCGCTCTTCCTCGAGCCGGCCTTCCTCGATGCTGGCGCTGTGCGGCAGGTTGCCGTCCTCGCAGCCGATGATGAACACCGCCACGAATTCCAGGCCCTTGGCCGCGTGCAGGCTCATCAGCCGCACCTGGTTGCCGGGCTCGCCGCGATCGGCATTGGTGAGCAGGGCCAGTTGCGCCGCCAGTTCGCCCGGGCCGCCGCCGCGCGCGTCCTCGAACCATTGCGCGAGTTCGTCGAGGTTGCCCTTGCGGCGCAAGTAGCTGGCCTCGTCCTTGCACTGGCTGCGAATCATCGCCAGCAATCCGGATTGTTCGATCAGCTGCCGGGTCAGCGCCGCCGGAGTGAGCCGTTCGGACGCCTCGCGTAGCCGCTGGACAATTCCGGTGAATTCATTGAGCCCGTTCGCGGCGCGTGGCGTGAGCTGTTTGAGCACGGACACCTGTTCGGCAGCGCGCGACATCGGCAGGCGCGCCTGCTGCGCCAGGCCGGCGAGCTTTTCCAGCGTGGTCGCGCCGACCTCGCGCTTGGGCGAAGCAATGGCGCGCAGGAAGGCCGCATCGTCGTCGGGATTGGCCAGCACGCGCAACCACGACAGCGCATCCTTGACCTCGCCGCGATCCAGGAACGCCGTGCCGCCGGTCAGGTGGTAGGGAATGCGCAGCAGTTGCAGCGCTTTTTCCAGCGGTCGCGATTGATGGTTGCCGCGGAACAGGACGGCGAATTCGCCCCAGGGAATTTCCTTGGCCTGGGCCAGGTAGTGGATCTCGGCGGCAACGCGCTCGGCTTCGTGCTCGTTGCCGCGGCAGGACCAGATCCGCACCGGTTCGCCGTCGCCGTGCTGGCTCCACAACTGCTTCGGATGGACGTGCGCGTTCTTCGCGATCAGGGCATTGGCGCTGCGCAGGATGCGGCCCGAGCAGCGATAGTTCTGCTCGAGCTTGATCACTTTCAGCGCCGGATAATCCCGCGCCAGTTCATCCAGGTTTTCCGGCTGGGCGCCGCGCCAGGCGTAGATGCTCTGGTCGTCGTCGCCGACGCAGGTCATCGCCCCGCGCGTGCCGGCGAGATATTTAAGCAATCGATACTGCGCGCCATTGGTGTCCTGGCATTCGTCGACCAAGAGATAACGAATTCTCTCCCGCCAGCCTGCGGCGACCTCGGCGTCCGCGTCGAGGATTTGCAACGGCAGGCGGATCAGGTCGTCGAAGTCGACCGCATTGAACGCCTGCAATCGCGCCTGGTAACGCGCATACAGCGCGGCGGCTTCGCGCTCGCGCAGCGAACCTGCGGCCTGCGCCGCCTGCTCGGGCGAGAGGCCGTTGTTCTTCGCCGCCGAAATCAAGTTGTGCAGCGCGTACAGCGCGTCGTTCTTCAGGCCGGCCGGCGCCAGGTCCTTGACGATGGCGAGCTGGTCGTCGGCATCGAAGATGGAAAAACCGCGGCGCAGTTGCGCGCGCTCGTGCTCGATCTGCAGGAACTTCAGGCCGAGCGAATGGAAGGTCGAGATGGTCAGGCCCTCGGCCTTGTCGCCCTTCACGCGCCGGGCCACGCGCTCGCGCATCTCGCGCGCCGCCTTGTTGGTGAAGGTGATGGCGGCGATGTGCCGCGCCTCGTGCCGGCCGGTCGCGATCAGGTGCGCGACCTTCTCGGTGATGACCTTGGTCTTGCCGCTGCCGGCACCGGCGAGCACGAGCAAGGGGCCATCGACGTACTCGACGGCGAGTGTTTGCGGGGCGTTGAGTCCGGACATGGGGCGCGCTAGCTGCGCAGCCCCACGCCCTTGGTCAGCAAGTGCAGGCCCAGCCAGGTCAGCGCGGCGACGAAACCGAGCATCACCGCGTAGGCGGTCCACAGCGGCATGTCGATCGCGGTCTCGCCGAGCAGGCCATAGCGGAAGGCGTTGACCATGTAGAAGATCGGATTGGTATGGGTCGCGGTCTGCGCCCACTGCGGCAACACGCGCACCGAATAGAACACGCCGCCCAGGTAGGTCAGCGGCGTCAGGATGAAGGTCGGGATGATGGCGATGTCGTCGAACTTCTTGGCGTAGACGGCGTTGACGAAACCGGCCAGCGAAAAAATCGTCGCGCCGAGCAGCACGGTGGTGAACGTGACGAACGGATGCGGTACGCGCACGTGGGTGAAGAACATGGCGATCACCAGCACGATCGCGCCGACCATCAGCCCGCGCAGGACGGCGCCGCTGACGTAGCCGCCGAGGATCACCCAGTTCGGCATCGGCGAGACCAGCAGTTCCTCGACGTGGCGACCGAACTTGGCGCCGAAAAACGAGGAGCTGATGTTGCCGTAGGCGTTCTGGATCACCGCCATCATCACCAGGCCGGGGACGATGAAATCCATGTAGGAAAAGCCGCCCATGGTGCCGATGCGCGAACCGATCAGGCTGCCGAAGATCAGGAAGTACAGCGTCATGGTGATCGCCGGCGGCACCAGGGTCTGGCCCCAGATGCGCAGGATGCGCGCGACTTCGCGCCGGGCGATGGTCTTCAGCGCGACGATGTTCGGGTTCATGCCGCTTCCTTGCCGGTCAGCCGGACGAACAACTCTTCCAGACGGTTGACCTGGTTGCGCATCGAACGCACGCGGATGCCACGCTCGACCAGGGCGGCGAAGACCTGGTTCAGTTCCATGCCATGCGGCTTTTCGATACTCAAGGTGTGGGCGTCAACCGTGGTCAGCACGATGTTGTCGATGTGCGGCAGCACCGCCGGCAGCTCGCCGTCGATGTCGAGCACGAAGCCCTCGACGTCGAGCTTGGCCAGCAACGCCCGCATCGGGCCCTGCTCGATGATCCGGCCCTTGTCGATGATCGCCAGGTTCCGGCACAGGCTCTCGGCTTCTTCAAGGTAGTGGGTGGTCAGGATCACCGTGGTGCCGGCGGCATTGACCTCCTTGAGCGTCTTCCACATGCCGCGGCGGATCTCGATGTCGACGCCAGCGGTCGGTTCGTCGAGGATCAGCAGCCGGGGCCGGGTCATCATCGCGCGGGCGATCATCAGCCGGCGCTTCATGCCGCCGGACAGCGTGCGCGACATGGTGAAGGCCTTGTCCCAGAGCAGCGCGCGCTTGAGTTCCGCTTCGGCGCGCACCATCGCCTCGGGGCGCGGCAGGCCGTAAAAACCGGCGTAGTTGACCAGGATGTCGAACGGCTGCTCGAAGAAATTGAAGTTCATTTCCTGCGGCACCAGGCCGATCAGGCGCATGGCGTCGCTGCGGTGGGCCTGCAGGTCGACGCCGAAGACCTTGACCTGCCCGGCGCTGGCATTGACCAGGGAGCTGACCACGCCGATCAGGGTCGACTTGCCGGCGCCATTCGGGCCGAGCAAGGCGAAGAAGTCGCCGGGCTGCACTTCCAGGGACACGCCCTTGAGCGCCACGACGCCATTGTCATAGGTCTTCTTGAGGTCGGTGATCGCCAGCGCGGGCTCGGTCATGGGGCGGAGTGGTCCGGTAAGCAGGGCAAGGCGTTTATTATAGGCGTGGCGATCCCACCCCGCCCGGCGCATGACCGCGCCGATCCGTCCGGAGTTCCTGTGGCCCATCCGTTCCCGCTGCGCCTGGTCGGCAGTCGCATGCTCGCGTCCAGCGTTCGCCACCTGGTATTCGCCCGCGACGACGGCCTGCCGCTGGATTTCGTCCCGGGCCAGTTCATCCAGGTCCATTTCAATTATCCCGACGGCACGGCGACCAAGCGCAGTTATTCGCTGGCGACCATGCACGACCACGCGCTCGGCCCGGGCGACACGGTCGAGATCGCGGTCAGCTATGTGCCCGGCGGCGCCGCCACCGCCCTGTTCACCGCCCTCGACGAAGGCCAGCAGATCCAGGCCAGCGGTCCCTACGGCCGTTTCAGCCTGCACGCCGGCGACGGCAACTCGCGTTACCTGCTGGTCGCCACCGGCACCGGCGTTACGCCCTACCGGTCGATGCTGCCGATGCTCGCCCAGCTCTTCGAGCAGCGCGACCTCGACGTCGTGCTGGTGCTCGGCGCGCGTACCGCGGCGGAGTTGCTCTATGCCGCCGATTTCCGCGCCTTTGCCGCGGCTCACCCGCGCTTTCGCTTCATCGGTTGCGTCTCGCGCGAGGCGCCGGGCGCGGACGCGACCGACCTGCGCGCCGGCTACGTGCAGGAAGCCCTGCATGACCTCGCGCCGTCCGCCGCCGGCGACATCGCTTACCTGTGCGGCAACCCGAACATGGTCGACGCCTGCTTCGAGTCGCTGAAAGGCCACGGCCTGGCGATCCCGCACATCCGCCGCGAGAAATACGTCAGCTCCAAATAGTTTGGGCGGCGGATGCCCGGCCACGGGCTCACGCCCGCGGCGTTCGGCACCGCGCGTGCGCCTGGGCGGCGCCCGCAAGCGCGGTGCCCCACCCGCCGCGAGAAATACGTCAGCAGCAAATGATCCGTGGTGCTTGGGCCTGGGTGTAAAGGGGACTTGACAAGGCGTTTTTTGGCGGGCATCCTGTCTGTCAAGCACACTTGACACACCCCGCCATGGCCGCACCCGCCCGCCCGCTGATCCGCGACTGCTTCTTCGCCGCGCTTGCCTACGTTTTCACCGTCTGGGCCAGCATCTGGCTGCTGCGGCATCCGCTGCTCGGCGCCGCGACTGCCGTGCGCGTCGTCGTCGTGCTGTTGCCGATCCTGCCGATGGCCTTCGCCATCCGCGCGGTCGTGAAGATCGTGCTGGCCGGCGACGAAATGCAGCGCCGGATCGACCTGGAAGCGATCGCCATCGCCGCGTTGGCGGTCAGCCTGGGCACGCTGACGCTGAGCCTGCTGATGGTGGTCAAGGTCGTGGCGATATCCGGCCAGGACGCCCTGGTGTGGGTGTTTCCAGCGCTCTGGGTCGGCTACAGCCTCGCCCGCCTGTGGGCGGCGCGGCGCTACCGCTGATCGCCGTTCACCGCTCCGCCCTTCCAACTACAGGCTTCCGCCATGCGCGCCGCAGAACGACGTTACCTGTTCGAATTCCTGATCGCCATGGCGGCCTACGTCGCGACCGTGCTCGCATCGATCTGGTGGCTGCGGCACCACGGCGGTGAGCTCGGCCTGTTGGCCAAGTCGGCGTTGGCCCTCCTGCCGATGTTGCCAATCGCGGGAGTCGCCCGCGCCATCGTCCGCGTGATCCGCGACAGCGACGAACTCGAACAGCGCATCGACCTGGAAGCGGCGGCCATCGCCGGCCTTGTCGTGGGCCTGGGCTACCTGAGCCTGGGGCTGCTGGCGTCGGCGGAAGTGGTGCACCTCGAAGCGAGCGCGGTAGCGGTCTGGGTGTTTCCGGCGCTCTGCGGGACCTTCGGCATCGCCAAGTGCCTCTCGGCGTGGCGCTTCCGCGGATGAAGAGCCGGGTCCGGGAATTGCGCGAGAAGCGTGGCTGGTCGCAGGCGGAGCTCGCCGAGCAGCTCGATGTCTCGCGCCAGACCGTCAACGCCATAGAAACGGAAAAATACGACCCCAGCTTGCCACTGGCGTTCAAGATCGCGCGGCTGTTCGGGCTGCGCATCGAAACCATCTTCGAGGATTGACCGTGACACGGAGAACCGCATGTTGAATCGCTCCCGCCGCATCGCCCTGATGGCGTTCGCCCTGTTGGCCGTGTTCGGCTGGCGCTGGTATTCCGATCGCCCGGGCCACGCCGCGAGCGCACCCGCCACCGCCGCGCCGGCCGCCGTGCGTCGGCTCGGGCAACTGGCATTTTCGCCCTGCACGTTGGCGCCGGGCTACGGCGCGCAAACGGTCGAAGCGCAGTGCAGCACGCTCGCCGTGCCGGAAGATCGCGCGCGGCCGGCGGGCCGCAAGCTCGCGCTGGCCATCGCCTGGCTGCCGGCCAGGGGCGAAGCCGAGCCAGATCCAATCTTCATGCTCGCCGGCGGACCGGGGCAGTCGGCGCTGGAGTCCTTCCCCGGCATCGCCCCGGCTTTCGACGAAGCGCGCAAGAAGCGCGACCTGATCCTGGTCGACCAGCGCGGCACCGGCGGTTCGAACAAGTTGCCCTGCCACGCGCCGGCTACGACGCCGGTTTCCGACGCTGCCGCCGACGGCGACGATCCGACCGCGACCCGGGAATTCGCCGAGCATTGCCTGAAAGAGGTTTCCACCCACGCCGATGTCCGGTTCTACAGCACGACCGAAGCCATCCAGGACCTCGACGCGGTCCGCGCCGCGATCGGCGCCGACAAAATCAACCTGATCGGCGTTTCCTACGGCACCCGCGTCGCCCAGCAATACGCCAAGCGCTATCCCGCGCATACGCGCACCGCCACCCTCGACGGCGTCGTGCCCAATTCGCTGGTGCTCGGCAACGATTTCGCCGGCAACCTCGAGCGCTCGCTCGATCGCCAGTTCGCGCGCTGCGCCAGCGACAAGGCCTGCGCCGGCAAGCTCGGCAATCCGCGCCAGCGCCTGGATGCGCTGCTGGCCACGGTCAAGGCGGCTCCGCCGCGCGTCAACTATCGCGACGCCATCACCGGCGAGGCGCGCACGGACACGCTCAGCGCCGGCAATGTCACGGTGCTGGCGCGGATGTTCGCCTACTCGCCGCAAACCGTCGCCTTGCTTCCGCTGGTCCTCAACGAAGCCGTGCAGGGGCGCTACGAGCCGCTGATGGCGCTCTCGCACCTGCTCTCCGGCGCGCTCGACGAAGAGATCACCCAGGGCATGCAGCTGTCGGTGATCTGCACCGAGGACGCCAGCGAATTGCGCGCCGATCCCGCCGACGCCAACAGCCTGCTCGGCAATGCCCTGGTCGCCGCCATCCAGGCGCAGTGCGCACTCTGGCCGCACAACGCGCGGCCACCGGACTTCCGTGCGCCGCTGACCGGCCCGCTGCCGGTGCTGCTGCTGTCGGGCGAATTCGATCCGGTCACGCCCGCGGCCTACGGCGACGCGGTGGCGAAGTCCTTGCCGAACGCGCGCCACCTGGTCGTTCGCGGCCAGGGCCACAACGTGCTGCCGGTGGGCTGCGTGCCGCGCCTGTTCGCGCGCTTCCTCGACAGTGCCGACGGCAAGGCGCTCGACGCGAGCTGCCTGGCGACCGTGCCTTATTCACCGCCGTTCACCGGCTTCTACGGATGGGAGCCCTGACATGATCGAAGTACAGGACCTGCACAAGTCTTTTCCGAGCAAGGCCGGCGTCGTGCGCGCCGTCCAGGGCGTCAGCTTCAGCGCCTACGACGGCCAGATCACCGGCCTGCTCGGTCCGAACGGCGCTGGCAAGACCACCACCCTGCGCATGCTCTACACGTTGATGTCGCCCGACTCGGGCAGCGTGCGCGTCGATGGCTTCGACAGCGTGCGCGATGCCGAAGCGGTGCGCCGGCGGCTCGGCGTGCTGCCCGATGCCCGCGGCGTCTACAAGCGCCTGAGCGCGCGCGAGAACATCGAATACTTCGGCCGCCTGCACGGCATGGGCGAAGCCGACATCGCCCGCCGCACCGAAGAGTTGTCGGCGGCACTGGCCATGGCCGACATGCTCGATCGCCGCACCGAGGGCTTCTCGCAGGGCCAGCGCACCAAGACCGCGATCGCCCGTGCCCTGGTCCACGACCCGAAGAACGTCGTGCTCGACGAGCCGACCAACGGCCTGGACGTGATGACCACGCGCGGCCTGCGCGATTTCCTCAAGCAACTGCGCAGCGAGGGTCGCTGTGTGATTTTTTCCAGCCACATCATGCAGGAGGTCGCCGCCCTGTGCGACTGCATCGTGGTCATCTCGCAAGGGCGGGTGATGGCCGCCGG